>CAKMKH010000017.1 GCA_927441705.1 uncultured Acholeplasmataceae bacterium
GAACTGTGGTAGGAATCTCCTATAAGCGTCAAGCGCTAAAAATATGAAACAAATCCACAGTACCTATTAAAATTATAACAAATGAAAGAAAGGAAGCTATATTCAGTATCTATCAAATGCTATATACTGAATATACAAGAAAATATGGGAAAAATAATCGCTGTTTCAAACCAAAAAGGTGGCGTTGGTAAAACTACTACAAGTGTGAATTTATCAGCGGCATTAGCAGAATTGAACAAAAGAGTTTTACTAGTAGATTTAGATCCTCAAGCTAGTACCACTACCAGCCTAGGAATAAATCGCAGTTTGCTATACTCTACTATCATGGATGTACTACTAGAACAAGTAGCAATTGAAGATGCTATTATACATCTTCCCGATATTAATATAGATGTTATTCCAGCTACAATTGAATTAGCACATCTAGAAATTAAATTGAGTCATGAAGATAGAGAGTATGCTTTAAATTCTAAATTGCATAAACTAGTTGATGCGTACGATTTTATATTGATTGATTGCCCGCCATCATTGGGGCTATTAACTTTAAATGCACTCTATGCATCCAACTCTGTTTTAATTCCAGTACAATGTCAATATTTAGCAATTGATGGATTAACTCAATTATTAAACACTATAAGGATAGTCCAAAAACAACTAAAAGTTAATAATAAGCGATTAGATATAGAAGGTGTACTTTTAACCATGTTAGATAAAAGAACCAAAGCAGGATGGGAAATAGTACACGAAATAAAGGATTATTTTAAAGAAGGTGTTTTTGATACAATCATAACAAGCAATGTAGCAGCACAAGTTGCTCCAACATATGGATTACCAGTTACAACATTTGCTCCAAAGTCACCGGCTTCAAGATTATATAAATCATTAGCCAAGGAGGTTGTGAATAATAATGAATCAAGATAAAAAACCTAGAACATTAACCGATTTATTGCAAGAACATCATGTTGATGATGTCCTAGAAGGAGAAGTAATAGATGAAATTGATCTATCAGAGATTAAGCCTAATCCTTTCCAACCAAGGAGAATTTTTGATCAAGAAAAAATAGATGAGTTAGCACAGTCAATTAGAGAGCATGGTATATTCCAACCAATTATTGTAAAAAAAGTCCTAAATGGTTATATTATTGTATCTGGTGAAAGAAGATATAGAGCTGCTCAACTAGTAGGGTTAAACACTATACCATCTATCATTAGACAATATGAAGAATCTAAAGTTGCTGAAATTGCATTGGCAGAAAACTTACAGAGAGAAAATTTAACACCAATTGAAGAGGCAGAAGCATACAAAGTGGTAATGAATCATTTGAGCTTAACTCAAACTGAATTAGCAAATAAAATAGGGAAAAGTAGATCACATGTAACAAATATGCTAGGACTTTTAAATCTGCCCGATGAAACTCAGCAAATGTTATTAACTAATCAAATAAGTATGGGTCACGCAAGAGCGTTAAGCAAATTAGAAAATCAACAACAAATAAACAAATTAGCTAACCTTATAGTACGAAAACAATTAAGCGTAAGACAAGTAGAAGAATTGACCAAAACAGAAGACAAGACAAATAAAATTCAAAGACAACCCAAAATCAAGTATTTAAACGAAGAAAAAAGATTAACTTCGTATTTGAATAGAAAAGTGAAGATTGATGAAAAGAAGATAGTTATATATTATGATGAGAACGAACTTAATGAGATTCTGAAAAGGTTAATTAAAAGATGAAATATGAGATTAATGATAGAGTGACATTGAAAAAGAAACATGTCTGTGGATCATTCGATTGGATTGTGCTAAGAACAGGCGCAGAATTAAAGATTAAATGTTCTCAATGTGGAAGAGAAATCATGATCTTAAAGATAGACTTAGACAAAAAACTAAAATCTATCAATAAAAATACATAAGAACGAACTATTATAGGTATAAAAATTGTGTAAAATCAATGTAAAAAGCCTTAAAAACAGGCTTATTTTATAAAAAATAAAAAAATGTTATAAAAGTGTTGATTTTTTGAATATGTTAAGTTAGAATATTAAAGCAAGCCCAAAATTGGAGGGGTAGCGAAGTGGCTAAACGCGGCAGACTGTAAATCTGTTCCTAACGGTTCGGCAGTTCGAATCTGCCCCCCTCCACCATTCTATATTACGCCTTGGTAAAACTTGAAAAAAATACAACTTAGATATTGACAAGGCTCTTTTATAATGATAGAATGTATAAGCACGCGTAAGAGTGTGTAGAGGCAATAATCTTTGAAAACTGAATGATGATGAGTGTATCAAAAGAAACAAAAAAAGTAACAAAAAAAGAAGAGCTATTTCTCCAACACTTAGTACTCATCGTTTACGGCGTGGACTACCAGGGTATCTAATCCTGTTTGCTCCCCACGCTTTCGTGCCTCAGCGTCAGTTGTGACCCAGTAAGCCGCCTTCGCCACTGGTGTTCCTCCATATATTTACGCATTTTACCGCTACACATGGAATTCCACTTACCTCTATCACACTCAAGTCATCCAGTTTCCTTAGCATCACAAGGTTGAGCCTTGCACTTACACCAAAGACTTAAATAACCGCCTACGCACCCTTTACGCCCAATAATTCCGGATAACGCTTGCCCCCTATGTATTACCGCGGCTGCTGGCACATAGTTAGCCGGGGCTTATTCATCAGGTACCGTCAAAACAGTTTTTCCACTGCCCATTCTTCCCTGATAAAAGAACTTTACATACCGAAGTACTTCGTCATTCACGCGGCGTTGCTCGGTCAGAGTTTCCTCCATTGCCGAAAATTCCCTACTGCTGCCTCCCGTAGGAGTTTGGGCCGTTTCTCAGTCCCAATGTGGCCGTTCAACCTCTCAGTCCGGCTACGCATCATCGTCTTGGTAAGCCTTCACCTCACCAACTAACTAATGCGCCGCAGGCCCCTCCTTAAGTATACCTATTACTAGGTCTTTTAAAATATTTAAGATGCCTCAAATATTCCTATCCAGTCTTAGCCATCGTTTCCAATGGTTATCCTCGTCTTAAGGGCAGGTTACCTACGTGTTACTCACCCGTTCGCCACTCACTAGTAAACTAGTGCGTTCGACTTGCATGTATTAGGCACGCCGCCAGCGTTCATCCTGAGCCAGGATCAAACTCTCCATATAGTATAGTTTGTTTGTTAATAGCTCTTCTTTTTTTGTTACTTTTTTGTTTCTTTTGATACACTCATCATCATTCAGTTTTCAAAGATTAAATCTCGCACAACTTCTTTGGCGTGCTTTAATATAATACCAAATCATACTTTATTTGTCAACAGAAAACCGAGATTTTTTCAAACTTTATTTTCTATTTTTTGGTTAGTTGCCTTTTTTGGCGACCTGTTATATTCTAACTTACTTTATACTATAAGTCAATACTTTTGTTTACAAAAATTTTACTTTTTGAACTTTTGTTGTTTTTCGGCCTTAAAAGGTCATTTTTGTATAAAAAAAGAGCATATTTTTATGCTCTTTTTAAGATGTATTTCTTATGATCCTGCGATGAGTCTGAGGATATCGTTATAAGTTACATAAACAAACATAACTAATAACAAGATGAATACGATATTTATAATTGTATTTTCTACTTTTCTTGGTAGTGGTTTCTTAGTGATAGCCTCAAGACCTAGGAAGACAAGTCGTCCACCATCTAGTGCAGGAATCGGTAATAAGTTCAATAGTCCTATATTAATACTTAAGAATCCAGTAAAAGCAATAATGGATAATAGACCTTGACTTGCAGTACTACTGACTAAAGAGTAGATTCCAATAGGGCCAGATAAATCTCCTATACCAAGATTTTCACTTCGATTAAATAATAAACCTATAGTAGTAAAAACTTCCATGACATTTTGATAAAATCTTTTTGGTGCGTAAAGTAAAGTGTAGCCCCAGTCAAAATCTGATGTTGCACTTACACCCAATTGAAATAAAATTCCTGATGATCCTAACTTGTTTAATGCATTTTCACTAATCAAATCATAATATGCATTATCAGTAATTCCATCTCTTGTATATATGACAACAATTGATCCACTCTCATATTGTTTAAATACTTGAATAATATCATTCCAATTTTCAATATCATGTGATGTGTTTTCTACAACAATCGATACAATAGTATCGCCTGCTTGAAGTTTGCCATCTGTCTGAGCACGACCAAAACTTTGTCCAATAATAGGTTCATTTTGATAAATTGTAATTTCATTAGTATCTGGATCAACAAATGTATTTGTAATACCTGCCATTTGAATTGCAACACTTACATTATTATCATAGGAAATATATACTTCGCCATCTCGATCATATGTAATATCAACAATAGCTTGATCCAAGTTAGACATAACAATAGATAAGTCTGTCCAACTTTCAATTGGTTCGCCATTAATTGCAAGTAATCTATCTCCAGATTCTAGTCCAGCGATATCAGCAGCGTAATTTGGAGTGACATCTTGAATTTCATTTGATTCTATATTAGGTTTTTGAACAAAAAAGCCAACAATTAAGAATAAAAGAAACGCTAGAATAAAGTTCATCATTGGACCTGCAAAAATTACTAAAAATCTTTGCCATAAAGTCTTACTCTCAAAACTTTTTTCTGAAGGTGTAATCCACATTTTGCGTTTTTCATCTATCTGATAAGTTGAATCTCTTAAAACTGGAAAACGTTTGATTTCATCGTCAATTTTTAAATCGATATATAAAGGATCAAAATCTTTACCATATAAATCAAATTCAACAACAGTTCCATAAATATCAGCAGATACTTGCTCAGTTAATATTATTTGGTGAACCTGTCCTTGTTCATTAACATTCAACCCAACGGTTTGATCTTTTTTAATAAGAGCATCACTTATACTTTCACCCGCCATAGATACATACCCACCAATAGGTATACCTCTAATAGAGTAAATTGTTTCCCCTTTTCTTTTTTGGTAAAGTGCTGGTCCCATTCCAATTGAGAACTCATGACATAAAATGCCAGCTCTTTTAGCAAAATAAAAATGTCCCGCTTCATGTATAAGGATAATAACCCCTAAAACAACGATAAATAATAATATATTTAATATAACCATAAACTACCTCTTTCAATACTTTTTGTATATTTCATCTTGAATTATTTGATCAGTGGCAATAATCTGATCTAGTGTAGGTTCTTCTACATTATCAAATCGATTAACATAATCAAAAACAATATCTTCAATTTCTAAAAAACTAATTTTTTCATTTAAAAACAACCAAACAGCAGCTTCATTAGCTGCATTCATGACAGTTGGAAGTAAACCACCTTTTTTACCAACTTTGAATGCCAATCTTAATAATGGATATCTTTCATAGTCCATAGGTTTAAAAGATAAATCATTTAATTCTAAATCATTTGGATGTTTTATTCTCTTTGGATAAAAAAGTGCATATGCAATTGGGATTTTCATATCTGAGATACTTAAAGCAGCTTTAATAGTCCCATCTATAAAATAAGTAAGGCCATGAACTACACTTTCCTTATGTAATACGGTTTCTATATTTTCATAATCCAAATTAAATAAATGATGTGCTTCAATAACCTCTAATCCTTTATTCATCATTGTGGCACTATCTATGGTTATTTTAGCACCCATAACCCAATTCGGATGTTTTAATGCTTCTTTGATAGTCACATCTTTTAACTGGCTTCTATTTAAATCTCTAAATGACCCACCACTTGCAGTGATGACCATTTTTTTAATATAGTCTTTGTTTTCATGATCAATGGTTTGCCATAAAGCACTATGCTCACTATCTATAGGATATAACTTAACATTATATTGACGTACATATTGATTGACAATATCTCCAGCCATTACTAAAGTTTCTTTATTAGCAAGTGCAATATCCTTATATGTTTTAATTGCTTCTATAGTAGGTTTAAGTCCAACTGAACCAGATAATGCGTTAATTAACAATCCTTTTTTTGGATATTGAGATATTTGTATAAGACCATGATCCCCATAAACAAATTTAGTATTAGGATATTTATCTACATAATTATCCATTTGATTACGATATCTTAAAGATGCAATTTCAGGTTGAAATTCATCTAATATATTCATATTTTTTTTATCATCTGTTCCTAAAGAGCACCCAATAAGTTTAAATTCATTTTTATATTTTTTTACAACTTCTAATGTTTGCATACCTATTGAGCCTGTAGAACCTAGCAAATAGATAAACTTCATAAAATCACAACCGTTGGGAATAGTCTATAAATTAATAAGAATATTGCGGTTAAAAACATTGCAACAAACAACACTGAATCAAAACGATCTAATAATCCACCATGTCCTGGCAATATTGTTCCAAAATCTTTAATGTTATATGTTCTTTTTAATCTAGAAGCAACTAAGTCTCCTATTTGCGCAAAAATTGATGCTAGCATTGTAATTGGTATGATAATTAATGCTTGAACCCAAACTGGAGTCGTTTCACCTAATGTTGAAAAATTATCTAGTAACGTTAGCTGACCACCAAAATTGAAAAAATCACCAATTACTGTTCCTGGTTGGAAAAATGTTCCATAAAACAGTGCAAATGAGGATGCAATAATCGTTGCAAATACTGTCCCTGCAATTGCACCTTCCCAAGATTTCTTAGGACTAATATGTGGTGCTAATTTATGTTTCCCAAATCTTACACCAAACAAATAAGCAAAAACATCAGTTGCAGTTGTGATGATAAGTAAAAAAACTATAAATCTTACGCCTAAAAATCTTAGAATTACAAGTGAAGCAGACCCTAATCCAACATAATTAATGATGGTTAAAGCTTTACCGACATCTACACCATTAAAATTTCTAAAAAGTACTAAGAAACTAAAGAGTATCAATGTAATTAAAGGTATTGTAATGCTTAATAAACTATTAGCTTCTAAAGGGTTGTGAGCAAGATCACCAAATACACCAGCAACACTGAAAAATGTAGCAAGCGTTAGTAAGACAATACCTATTTTAGGTAACCATGCAAATTTCTTTTCTTTTTCGAACATTCTTATCATTTCAGATGCAGCAATGACAACAAATAACATCATCACTACTTGAAATACGCCTAAAAATATTTCAAAACTTATGATAGGTATTAAGATTAACGATAATATAAGTCCTGTTATTAATCTTTTTTTCATTTTAAGCCTCCAAAGCGACGATTTCTCTTTTGATAAGATTTAATCGCTTTTTCTAGTTGATTTTTGTTAAATGATGGCCAATGGACTTTTGTAAAATAAAATTCTGCATATGCAATTTGCCATAATAAAAAGTTTGATACTCTCATTTCACCTGAAGTTCTAATGAGTAAATCCACTGGTTCTTTAACCATAAGTTTTTCTTCAAAAGATTCTTTTGTCACAGGCTTTTCTAATTGATTGATTGCTGTTAAAATTTCATCATAACTTCCATAATCTATGCAAATATTAAGTGTAAATATCTCGAATGCTTGTGTTTTATCTTCGATTTCTTTCATGACTTTTAATAACTCATCACTAAAGCGATCTTTTCTTCCTGAAAAAACAATTTTATAATCAATTTTATCAAATTTTTGAATGTTTTCATAATACAACTCAATTGGTTTTGTCATTAAATAGTTGACTTCTTCTTGAGGTCTCTTCCAATTTTCAGTGCTAAAAGCATAGACAGAAAGTTTTTTTATACCCAAATCCTTTGCATGTCTAGCAACAGTAAAAAGGTTTCTGCCACCCATATAATGTCCAAACGATCTTGGTTGTCCTCTTTTTTTTGCCCATCTACCATTACCATCTAGGATAATCGCAACATGATTAGGCACATTTTTTATATTCACTATCTATCACCTTTTTTTATTATAACTCATTTATATAATAAATGAAATACATTCAATACTTTCACATACTTATTCAAAATAAAAAGGCCGAAGCCTTTAAATTTTTAATAATTCGTCTGATTTAAGTTTTAACTCTTCATCGACTTTTTTAACGTAAGTATCAGTTAATTCTTGAACATCAGCTAAATAGCCTATTTCATCGTCCTCTGGAAGACTTAATTTTTTTATATGATCATTTCCATCACGACGAATGTTTCTTACACTAACTTTAGCATGTTCTGCTAGTTTTTCAACTTCTTTAACAAGTTCTCTACGTCTCTCTTCAGTTGGTTGAGGTAATATTAATCTAATGCCCATACCATCATTAACTGGATTTAATCCTAAATCAGATGCATAGATAGCTGTTTCAATTGGTTTTAGAGCTGATTTGTCATAAGGTTTTATATATAATTGATTCCCTTCAACAACAGAAACAGATGAAATTTGTCTTACAGGACTTTCCGCACCATAATAATCAATTTTGATGTGATCTAGTAATGCTGGATTTGCTCTTCCTGTTCTTACTTGTGCAAAGTCTTTAACTAAGACATGTAATGATTTTTCCATGTGTTCTTCAGTATCCATTAAAATCAAATCTGCTTGTTCATGATTCATGCTTTATTCCTCCCAAGTAACTAATGTCCCAATTTGTTCTTTAAGAACGGCTTTTTTCATATTTCCAGTTTCATTCATATTGAAAACTAGAATATCAATTTTATTTTCAGTACAAATAGATGCAGCTGTCTGATCCATAACTTCTAATTTTTGCTTTAGTACTTCAATTTGAGAGATGTGATCATACATATTTGCATCATCAAATTTTCTAGGGTCTTTATCGTAAACACCTTCAATACCATTTTTTGCCATCAATATAATATCTGCATTTAGTTCTGCTGCACGAAGTGCTGCAGCTGTATCTGTTGAGAAAAATGGTGATCCTGTTCCTCCTGAGAAAATAAGTACTCTACCCTTTTCAAAGTGTCTCATTGCTTTTCTTCTAATATAAGGTTCAGCAACTGCACTTACAGGTAGTACTGTCATAACTCTTGTTGGAACTTCTAAAGATTCTAAGGCATCTTGCAAAGCAAGTCCATTCATGATTGTACCAAGCATACCCATATAGTCTGCTTGTGCACGGTCCATACCGAGTTCTTCACCAGTTTTACCGCGCCATAGGTTACCTGCACCTACCACAATACCAACTTGAACACCCAATTTATAAATCTCTTTGATTTCTGTCGCAATCTTTTTGACAGTAATTGGATGAATACCATAAGCTCCGTTGCCTTTTAAGGCTTCTCCACTTAATTTAAGAATGACTCTTTGGTACATCATGCCACGCCCCTTTTTTATTTATTTACGAATTTGTGCTGCAACTTCTGCTGCGAAATCTTCTTCTCTCTTTTCGATACCTTCTCCAACTTCTAATCTAATAAATGATAATACATCATTTTGATGTGATTTTAAGTATTGACTAACTTTTTGATCTGTATCTTTTACAAATGGTTGATCAACTAGACAAATATCTTGTAAATATTTATTTAAACGTCCAATAACCATTTTATCAACGATGTTAGCTGGTTTGCCTTCTTGTAGTGCTTGTTGAGTTAAAACATGTTTTTCATGTTCTAATGTTTCTTGATCAACTTCACTGCGGTTTAAGTATTTAGGATTTTGAGCTGCAATATGCATTGCCATATCTTTAGCAACTTCTTCATCTTGTTTAGCTAATAGCGCTAAAACTGCAATTCTTCCACCCATATGTTTGTAAGCACCGAATTCTTGAGCATCTTCTTTAGATACTCTTGATACACGACGCAATGAGATTTTTTCACCAATTGTTGCTGTTGCATCAATTAACATTAATTCAATAGTCTTTCCATCTACAGTAGCAGCTAATGCTTCTTCTGTGTTAGTTGCACCTGAAGTTAATATACCATTTCCAACTGCATCAATTAAATCTAAGAATTGTTTGTTTTTAGCAACAAAGTCTGTTTCTGAATTTAATTCAAAAATAACTGCATTGTTACCATCAACAACAACACTACATAAACCTTCAGCAGCAATTCTTCCAGCTTTTTTAGCTGCACTTGCCATACCTTTTTCTCTTAAAAAATCTATAGCTTTATCGATATCTCCATCATTTTGTTCTAACGCTTTTTTACAATCCAACATCCCAGCGCCAGTTTTTTCTCTTAATTCTTTTACCATTTGTGCTGTAACAGCCATATTTAAATCCTCCTTGATATTTCATTATATGTCATATTTTTTTATTTTTTTATAAAAATAAGGGGATTTTTTATCCCCTTATCGCATTATTTTAGTACGTCAATAAGTTCTGCTTTTTTAAGGGTTGAATAACCAGTAATGCCGCGTTCTTTTGCTAAGGCACGAAGATCAGCAACTGTCATTGCTTCTAAATCTTCTTCAGATACTTGATCATCTTCAATGATTTCTTCTTCATCATCTTCGTCTTCTTCAACTTCTTTTACTTCTACAACTTCTTTAACTACTTTTGGTTGTGGTTTTGGTTGAGGTCTTTTCTTTGGTTCATCTTCTCTGTCTCTTCTTGATGCTTCTTGAACTGTTTCTTCATCAAATTTCTCAACTGCTCCACCTTGTGCTTCGATTACTGCATTTCCCATAACCCATGTGATTAACTTAACTGCACGAATTGCATCATCGTTTGCAGGGATAATGAAATCTACATCATCTGGATCACAGTTTGTATCTACAATACCAAATACTTTAATACCTAATTTACGAGCTTCTAAAATTGCATTTCTTTCTTTTCTTGGATCAATGATGAAGATTGCTTCTGGAACTTTCTTCATTTCTTTGATACCGCCTAAGAATTTTTCAAGTTTAGCGCGTTCATTTTTTAATGTTAATACTTCTTTTTTAGGTAGTTTTTCAAAAACTCCGTCTTCTTCCATTTTGTATAAGTCGTGTAATCTCTTAATTCTACGACGAATGGTCTTGAAGTTAGTTAATGTTCCACCTAACCATCTTTGATCAACATAAAATTGACCAGTACGAATTGCTTCTTCTTTAACTGATTCTTGTGCTTGTTTTTTCGTACCGATGAATAAAACTTTTCCACCGTCAGCAACAATATCGAATAATGCTTTATAAGCGATTTCGATCTCTACAGCTGTTCTCTTTAAGTCGATGATATAAATACCATTTCTTGACGTAAAGATGTATGGTGCCATTTTAGGATTCCAACGACGTGTCGCGTGTCCGAAGTGTACACCAGATTCTAATAATTGTTTCATTGAAACTACTGCCATAAATTTAATCCTCCATTTTTTGTTTTTTCCTCTGCATGACTTTTAAAACATCCCACCTAATAGACTCTTAGGCACAAGAGTGTTAAACATCGTGCATGTGTATTTTCATAGCCTTATTAAATATATCATATTTGTAACGTTTTTTCAAGTTATTACATCATTTTTTATCGTTTTTTATCGCTACTACCAAAACCACCTAGTCTAGCACTATGATCTGGATCATCATCAATTGTTTTTTGGTAGTTCATAAATATCCCTTGAGCTACTCTTTCACCTTTTAAAACTGTTACAACTTTAGTTGAAAAATTGTATAAAGGAATCATGATATGCCCTTCATTATCAGCATTGTTATAATAGTCTGCATCTACAACTCCAACGCCATTACTCATCATCAGACCTTTTTTAATACCTAATGAGGATCTAGGAAAAATATATAGTGCTTCATTATCGGGAATTAATGCTTTTAATCCAGTTGGAATCATTTTGATTTCCCCTGGTTTAATCTCAACATTTTCAATACTTGCGAAATCATAGCCTGCACTATGTTTTGTAGCCCTTTGTGGCACTAAGATTTCTTCATTTTGATATGCTTTAATCACTTCAAATTTTCTCATCTAATAAACGCTCCTTTAATTTTTCTAGAACATATTGTTCCCTTTTTAAAACTGTTTTTAAGCCAAAAGCTTGATGCTTTTCATCTTGATTCACTTTTTGATTGTGAGCAATTGCATCATCGATTTTTACCCATACCGGTTTAACACCATGGATGGATTCTCTGTGGTCTAAATGTTGAATACCTATGCCATCAATTTCAACAATATAATAAGTGGATTTTTGTAAATATACAGTATCATTTTTAAAAAGTCCATATTTTATTTCTTTAATATAACCAAGCGGTTCTATAATCTTAATACCTTTAGCGCCAATCTCTTCTTTTAATTCTCTTTTTAAAGCTTTTTTTTCTGTTTCATCGGCTTTGATACCTCCACCAGGAAATGTATAATCATCGAAATGAGTTGAATATACCATTAAGACTTCTTGCAGGTCATTTGTCATGACAGCGCGAACAGTCTTTCTTTGTTTTTCTGGTTTTTTAGTAAGTCCTTCTTCTATTATAATTGGGCTAAGTAAGTTCATTTTTTAATCATCCTTGGGTGTGTTTCTTTATATTTTTCTTTGATTGTTTCACTAGACACATGTGTGTATATTTGAGTAGATTTTAAATGTTCATGACCTAATAATTCTTGGACGACTCTTAAATCTGCACCATGATTTAATAGTGTAGTCGCAAACGCATGTCTCAACATATGAGGATGAATTTTATAGGTTTCACCAGAATTTTTTATCACTTGTTTTAATATAAGCTGCAAGCCTCTAACTGTTAGATTTCCACCTTTGTAGTTAATAAAGACAAATAAAGTGTGCACATCATGACCTTTTGATAATAAGATTGGTCTTATATATGTTAAGTAATGTCTTAAATCATCTACTAGTCTTTTATGTAGGGGCACATATCTATCTTTTGAGCCTTTACCATGAATTAAGATTTGTTCTTGATCAAGCATTAAATCTTTTATCGACATGTTAACTAATTCTGAAGCACGAAGTCCCGAACTAAATAGTAAATCAATCATCACATAATTCCTAAATCCAAGAGGTTGATATCTATCAATTGATTTAAAAATCATCTCGATTTCCTCATCTTGAATAATTTGAGGTAATTTCTTAGGGATTTTTGGAGTTTCAACATTTTCAAAAATATTGATATCAATTAAATTTTGTTTCATCAGATAATGATAAAAAGTTCTTAATGCTGATATTTTCCTAGAGATTGTTTTAGATGTTAAATTTTTTTCATCTAAATGAGAAATAAAATGTCTCGCCAATCTTTCTCTAGTCGCATCAATTAATGAACTTGCTAATTCTTCAGAGGTAATAAACGCATGAAAATCAAGAATATCTCTTCGATATCCTTGGACTGTATGGATTGAATAGTTTTTTTGAGTTTTTAAATCATTTAAAAAATCATCTAAATAATCCAAGCATTAGCCTCCTTAAAAGCTTCTAATTCTTTTAATGAACGTTCTGCATATAGCATTTTTCGCTCTTTTTTCTTATGCTTATAACCTAATTCAGGAAATAACCCTAAATTCGCATTCATAGGCACAAACGATCTATTGTAAGTTGAAATATAGTGAGCCATTGCACCCATCATCGTTTCTTTGGGTAGCGGATTTAATGTTCCATTTTTTATAAGTGAAGCCATTTGAATTGCTGCACTCAAACCTGATGCTGCAGATTCAACGTATCCTTCTACACCTGAGATTTGTCCGGCAAAAAATATTTTTGGATATTCTTTGTTTTGATAAGAACTATTAAGTACTTTCGGACTTTCAATATATGTGTTTCTATGCATAACACCATAACGAATAATTTCAGCTTTTTCTAAGCCAGGAATCATTTGAATCACTTTCTTTTGAGCCGGCCATGTTAAGTGTGTTTGAAAACCTACGATATTATACATCGTTTTACTATAATCATCTTGTCTAAGCTGAATAACTGCATAAGGTTTATCTTTTCCCTCAACTTCTAATCCAACCGGTTTTAAAGGTCCATATAACAATGTTTCTTTGCCGCGAGATGCCATTACTTCAACAGGCATACATCCTTCGAAAACGTTTTGTTCAAAACCTTTATGTTCTACTTTATCAGAAGACATTAATGCATCATAAAATTTTTCATATGTTTCTTGATTCATTGGACAATTTATATATGCCGCTTCACCCTTGTCATATCTTGATTTTAAATATGCAATATTCATATTTATCGAACTAGCATCAATAATAGGTGCAATCGCATCAAAAAAATGTAAGTGTTCTTGATTTAACAGCTTAGAAATAGATGAAAACAAGTCATCACTTGCAAGCGGACCAGCAGCAATAATCGTATACTGATCAACATCAATCTCTTTAACTTCTTCATATACAACTTCTATATGCTCATGATTTTTTATCTTATCTTCAATATAAGCAGAAAACATATCTCTATCGACAGCTAAACTTGATCCAGCAGGCACTTCTGCATGATAGGCAGCTTCTATGATTAAAGAATTAAAACTTTGCATCTCTCTTTTTAATAAACCAACTGCATTTAAGATATCATTTGATCTTAAAGAGTTCGAACAAACAAGTTCCGCAAAATGTCCAGTTTGATGCGCTGGAGTCATTTTTTTAGGTCTCATTTCATATAATTTTACTTTTATATTTTGATTAGCTAGGAAATATGCTGCCTCTACGCCAGCAAGTCCTGCTCCAATAATTTTTACCATTTTATCACCACTTCTATTATACATGAATTTGGCTTTAAATGTAAAAAAACAAGTCGAAATTGACTTGTTATTACATTTGTGATTTCGTTAATTCTTTTGAGCTTTTTAAATCCATATCCACAAGAACAGGCAGCAATTTATGATACAATCCAGAAACTAAGACTGTTATAATCACTACATTTATTGGAATCATTGATAGTCTCACTGTTAAACTTGCTAATGCGGTTTCTACAGGTAAGAAAGTTAACAATCCAAGTGTATTGGCAACTGTTGCTAAAACATGCGCCAATATAATCGTGAATACTAATCTTGTTTTATCAAATTTCTTATATAAGAATAACCCTGGAATAAATCCCCAAATCATCGCACTTAATGCAAAAATAAATGCATAAATGCCATTAGGAAACGCAACAAAACCAACCAAATCTGAAACATAACCCATTACAACTCCATATAGAGGTCCTAATATAATAGAACCAAATACAATTGGAATAGCGTAAAATGGAACTCCAAAATTGTTAAAGCTAAGCACTTGTTTAAAAAATATGTCGATAACAATTGAAATTGCGACCAAAGATGATGCTAAAACAAGCTTCTGAATTTCTCTACTTTTTTTCATGAAAAAAGACCTCCTATATTTGAGGTCCACTATAATTGCTTACAGCGGACGCATTAGAAAACCGCCACAAATGTGTTCGTTCTAATCCGACATCCCATGATTAGACACTTAACGCTTCCTAATTACTCTGTATGTTCATTATACAATAGTTATATTTAAAAGTATACTATTTGATTTAACTCTTTAGCTTAAATCCCAATCTATTGGCTTTAAGCCTTGTTCAACTAAAAAATCATTTGTCTTAGAAAATGGTTTTGATCCAAAAAATCCTCTTGAAGCTGAAAGCGGTGATGGGTGGACTGAAGTTATAACCTTATGTTTTTTGGTATCTATATATTGCATAAAACTTTTTGCATGATTCCCCCATAGTATAAAGATAACCATTTCATTTTTTTCATTAATTTTCTTTACAACTTCTAAAGTAAATTTTTCCCATCCTTTTTTCTGATGAGATAATGGTTCATGAAGTCTTACGGTTAAAACAGTATTTAACAACAAAACTCCTTGTCTTGCCCATTTAGTTAAATTCCCAGTTTTTGGATATGCTATATTAAACTCAGCAACTAATTCCTTAAAGATATTTTTGAGACTTGGTGGAAAATCTTCATTTTCCACACTAAAAGCAAGTCCATGTGCTTGGTTAATATTGTGATATGGGTCTTGACCAATAATCACAACTTTAACATCCTCATAAGGTGTTAGTTTGAAACATGATAATCTTTTTTCTTTTGGAGGTAATACAACGTGATGTTTATCTTCCTCTTTTAAGAAATCCACTAAATCTTGAAAATAAGGTTTTTTTAATTCTTCAGATATAAACATATCCCAAGTCATACTTACTCACCTTCTTTAACTTCTGGTACATCCTTTTTCTTAACTAATTTTACAATTAAGACAATAATGCCTATATTAACAATTAAGAGTCCTACTAATATTGGATTTCTAAGTCCACTAACGATTGTTCCAACAAAGGGTAATCTAAAAACATAAGCACCAATCACTTGATCATATGTCAAATCTGTAGGATTTCCATTTTCATCATTAATGACATCTATTGAAGCATTATTATCTCCTTGAGTAATATAAGCCCCAGTTTCATCATCTATCTCAATTAGTCTATGGACTATTCTGATTTTAACCCATACCTCTTCATTATCTTGATTTCTTCCTCTTGCATAATTATAAAATGAAATGACATCATTTTCTTTGATATCATCTTCAGAAATACGTTTTAGCAAAATAATATCACCTGGTTCAATGGTAGGTCTCATCGACTCAGTGAGGTTAGAGATTGTAGTAACTTGAAAACCAAAAACATTAATAACTTTTTCTGGTATAAACAAACTGATAGCTACATATGCTAATAAAAATAAGGTAACCGTATAAAATAGAACTGTTTTTATCTTATTATATATACTTTTCTTATTCTTCATTTAGGTCACCTTCTTCAATTTTCTTTTTCTTTTGAAACATAAAATAATGGGTTACAAATAAAGCTAAAGCATGTAATATAACCATTGAAACAAATCCTCTAGGTGTTGAAGCTGTGTAATAAAATGTACCAATAAAATTGGATGTTCCATTTACTTCTCCACCAACTTCATCAACATGATAAGTATTTCTTATTACATCATCAAAGGTAGCTTTAATTGTTGCACTTTGTTGATTTATTTCTAAAACTTCAACTTCCCAATAATAATTATTGCTATACAATCCATAAATAAGCACTGTATCACCAATTGAAATTTCATCTAGTTCAAGTGGTCTAATCCTCATAACTTGACCATTTAGTTCTTCATCCAACTCTTGATTTTTATGAATTACAATTTGATATTGATAGCCTAATAAATTTTTTGATTGTTCCTTAAATACTAATGGCATAGCCATTAACACTAAATGAAGCACTGCTATAATAACAATGCTTCCAAAAATATGCTTCTTATTTAATTTGAATTTTTTCTTATCTTTAACTTCTATATTATCTAAATTGTTATTCAAATCTTCACACCCTAAATTTGTTATCCTTCGTTTACTATAACGTCTTCTTTTTTATGTCCTTGCTTAACGATGATAACAATGCCTGTTATGATAAGTCCATTAACTACGATTGTTCCAATACCAAAAGGACTTTTAATAAAATTAATAATACTTCCTAAAACAGGTATTCTAAATGCATACCCTCCAATGATTCTTTCTGATGTAATAACACCAAAAGGAACACTGGATCCTTCAGCAATAACCCCAACTATATATAGATCATCTTCAATTTTGGTAATATTATGCACATAGTAAGTTACCATTTCAGTATCACCATCATAATTAATATCTGCAGTAAATGTAATTAAATCACCTTCTGCCAAGTTTTCAGGATCTACTTTATTGATAAATACTAAATCATTTGGTTTAATCTTTGGTTCCATTGTGTCATAATTTGCTATATACGTTCTTACTTGAAAAATATTGATAGTTTGTTTTGGTAGAACTGCTTCCATTAAAATAAATAATACTAGGATTCCTGCTAATACAAACATACCCCAAAATGCTATATCTTTAATGATAGCTTTAACATTATTTCCATTCATATAAGGACCATCCTTTTTGAGTAATTATTGATGTCATTATATCATATAATTAATTAAAATTATGATAAAGCCAGCATTTTTATAATCATATGCTGGCTTTTTTATTAATTTTCGTATAAAGCCCAAAATGAGGTGGATATATCTGGTTGATTATTTGATGTTATCGCAATTGCTTGATAGACCGCATCATTATAATAAACAACTTCGCCTACTTGATAAGTATTATAGAAGTACCAATCATAACCACTTAATTGATTCCAGGCATTTAAACTTGTTGCTGGAGCATTCGCATTTGCATTACTTACATTAATGACTATAAACACTTCTGAATTATCGACAACATAATCATTAAGTGCATATGTGACTGATGAATCATAGTTAACTGTTTTTAATCCAACCCAACTATTTGAAGTTTGCCCTGGAGTGTCTGATGAATTTAAACTATTTATCAATTCATATACTTCACCTTGATACATCACTAAATCTCCATTGTTATATGTGTTGTATTGTTGCCACTCTTGGGTATTTAATGCTTGCCATATGCCTTTTGAAGCTGCTGAGCCTGGTACAATATTACGATCTTTACCATTAACTTTGCCTTGAACAGCTTTGTATAGTAAGCCATTATAGGAAGTATATTCAGTATTATTACCAACACTTCCTGTGAAAGGAACCACAGTAATTTGCGACCAACCACTAGTTCCTGGTAAGCTGCCAGTTGCAAGTGAACCATCTGTTACTACATAATATGCATTATTATAAATAACATAATCGCCTGTTGCATAAGTGTAATTGATAGAAAATGATAAATCTCCAAGTAATGACCAAGTATTTGTTGTGCCTGGTTCAGATGTTGTAGTAGTACTCTTACTAATCCATAAAGCACCATTGTGATAAACTACTTCATTCAATAGAACTGTTTGACCAACTTGCCAAACATAATCTTCAGATCCTTGAATGACCCAAGGACCATTAGCACCTGTAGTTTCAGGATTTTCATTCGTAGTTGTCATAGATGCAATGTATATATTGTTATTATATAATATGACATCACCAGTTTGATAAGTAACTGTAGAGTACCAATTCAAGTCATTAAGTGTAGTCCAATTATTAGCTATAGATGGTTCAGAACCAAGTGTACTTACGCCTTGATATTCCCAAATAGCACCCATATACCAAATAAGATCACCAGTTGTATAAGTTGCTTGACTGTCATAATATGAGATACCATCTGGTGCAATTGACCATTCTCCAAGTGTGATTTGATTATTATTAATGTCTGAAAAGTTAACATTTGACCAATAAGCATATGTCATTTCCGAAGAGAAAGATAGCATGAAAAGCATCACAAATAGTAATGTTGAAATAATATATTTATGGCATTTTTTCATGAGTCTACCTCCTTTTTCGGTATAAAATGCGGCTCAAAGAGTCGCATATGTACTACTTTTTAAATTAATAATTATGCAGCTGTTGGACTCGAAACTGTAAATACTACATCAAATGTTACTGGTACATTGATGACATTAGGGTAATCTGTTTCTGTTGGTGGATCCATAGTAATCACAATTGTAACCAATGCAGCTGCTGAACCTTCTGTAAGTGTTCCTGGAGCAGTGATATCAAAATTTAGATATGCTTCCACTGTTGCATTAGACACGTTATTAACAACTATATCTAAAGTAGAACTTCCCAATACAAATGCATTGTCATCCCATTCAACGTTAAACGTGAATGTAACTGTTTCAGTTGCGCCTGCACTAATACTATTTGATACTTCTCCAGATGGAACTAGTGTTCCAGTGCCTGCAGATCCTAATAAAGCTGTTACAGATGCTTGACGACCTTCACCAATTGTTACAGTGTTTGTAGCAACTGTATCTGTCAAACTAATATTTGACCAAAATGCAAATGTAAATCCACTAACTGCTACCGCTAAAATAATTAATAACCCAATAACTAATTTTCTTTGTTTCATAATTTTAAATCTCCTTTAATTTTCCTAATTTTTTATTTTTTATTTTTTTTATTATTCAATCTCATCTTTCGGCTCAACACTAAAATTTAATGTAAAACTTAAATCTTGACCCTTAATTGCATTGAATGCGGCCGCCGAATCTTCCACATTTGCATCATTAGGATCCACTACTTCACTTAAATCTAATGGTTCTAATAATCTTATAACCACCGTAATCTCAACAGCTGAATTAAATAATTCATTTGTGTGCTCACCAACTGTTCCATTAATTGTTACTTCAACTAATTGAGCATATTCGTTTGAGCCACCAATTAAGATATCTGTTGCTTCTACAATTAAGTTAACACTTTGTACTAACTCTTTATCAACTGATACTGTGTAAGTAAATGTTGCTTCTTCGTATTCTCCTATAAAGAATGCTCTACCTTCAGGAACTAATCTTCCAGTAAATGAATCTCCAGATTCAACGATTTGCAAATTTGCTTCTTCTCCGCCAAACTCAATCACAACATTTGAATTCTCATTGACATCATTCCAATAAGCAACTGCTGCTGTTGACGTGAACGCTAATGCGACCACTAGTAATATGATGATTAATATTTGTAATTGTTTTGCGCCTAACACACAAGATACCTCCTATTTCCAGCTATTAAAAAAGCCAACGTGTATGCCGTTGACTATCATCTCTAGGTGTATACATATAAAAAGGCCTTAGATAATCAGTTCGTCATATTTACTCATTTAAGAATAAATTTTAATGACAACTGGCTACCATGATCAGGCCCTATAGTTTTGCGTCCTTAAGTTTCCCTAAGTTTGCCTTTAACATTATGTTTTTTTTTGAATTTAAAGCAATAAATGCTCCTAATTCATTATCATTATATACTATTTCAAAAAAATGTCAAATAAAAATGCATTTTAAAAAGTATTTTTTTGTTTTTTCACTATATTTTTACAATATTTTTACATTTGATAATAAAAAGTGACCCAATATCGTTAATGAATCACTTTTTATGAACGTTTAAATGATTATTTAATTAGACCAGCTAATTTAGAAACAACTCTAACTAATTGCGCAGTATAACTCATTTCATTGTCATACCATGCCATAACTTTAACTAATTGTCTATCATCATAATTAACAATTTGAGTTGTGTTTGCATCATACATTGAACCAAATCTTGTACCAATAACATCACTAGATACGATTGGATCAATTACATAAGCTAATGTTTCATTAGCAGCAGCCTTAAATGCAGCATCTACTTCTTCTAAAGTTGTATGTTTTTTAACTTCTACAGTTAAATCAACAATTGAGCCAGTAATCGTTGGAACACGAAGTGCAGTTCCATCTAATTTACCTTTTAATTGTGGTAAAACTAAACCGATTGCTTTTGCAGCACCTGTTGATGATGGAACGATACTTTCTGCAGCAGCACGTCCACGTCTTGACATGAACCCTTTATTATGTGGTTGATCTTGTAATGATTGGTCAGCAGTGTAAGCATGAACAGTTGTCATGAATCCACCAGCGATACCAAAGTTATCATCTAATACTTTAGCAATTGGAGCTAAACAGTTAGTTGTACATGAAGCAGCACTGATAATATCTTCAGTTCCATCCATTGTATCGCAATTTACATTGAATACAATTGTTTGAACATCATTACCAGCTGGAGCAGAAATAACAACTTTCTTAGCACCTGCACTCAAGTGCCATGAAGCTTTTTCTTTACTAGCAAAGAATCCTGTACATTCTAATACAACATCTACGCCATATGCTTTCCATGGTAATTCTTTTGGATCTTTAATTGCATGAATTGTAATTTTTTTACCATCTACAATTAATTTGTCACCTTCAGTTGTGATTGAATCAGTTTTGAAGTTTCTTTGAGCTGTGTCATACTTTAATAAATAAGCTAATGTTTCTGCATCTGTTAAGTCATTGATTGCAACAACATCAAATTTAGGATCATCCGCCATAAGTCTGTAAGCTAAACGTCCGATACGGCCGAAACCGTTAATTGCTACTTTAATAGCCATAATAAATATTCCTCCTATATGAATAGTTTTATTTTTCACTATTATTTTACCATTATAATTGATAATTACAAACTATTTGAGATAAGGTTACCCAATGTAAACGTTTTTGCTTTTAATTAAATGTGGGTTTTGGTATAATGTAAATGCATATAAAAGATGCTAGTTCTTTTTAAGAAGGAGATTGTCATGATTAAAAATATTGAAATAGAATTCAAGTCAGCAATTACCCAAGAAAAATATATTGAGCTTCTAAAATTGTTTAATTTAGAAAATAACATTTTTAAGCAAATCAATTATTATTTTGATACAGATGATTATGAACTTAATCACAAACAAATCGTCTTAAGAATTAGACAAAAAGGTGATACAAGATATAAAGTAACCTTAAAATCGCAAAGTGATGAAGGTGCTTATGAAAATCACGTATTTTTACAAAAAGAACAAGCTTTAGATATGATTGAAAATGGATTTAATACAAAAGATTTTTTTGAAGATATTGATGTTTTTGTGACCTATAAAGTTAATTTAGAAAACTATAGAGTTTCAACACCATATGAAGGTGGCAGACTATTTCTAGACCGTTGTGATTATTGTAACGTCATAGATTATGAAATAGAGTATGAAGCATCTAATTACGCAGAAGGTAAAATCCTCTTTGAAAACTTCCTAAAATCGCATAACATCGAAATCAAACCTACTAAACGCAAGAGTGAACGCGCATTTACATGTAAAAGATAGCAAATTTGCTATCTTTTTTTATATAACATTGACAAAATGGCTTAATAAAACTATAATAATAGATAAGTTGTTATCGATGGAGGATTAAATGAAAGAGAGAAATCTACTATACTTTATTACTGCACTTGTTGCTAGTATACTATTACTTATATCAATTTTAGTAAGAACACAAACTTGGTTTTCAATGAATGATTATGGGTTATTGGCAGTTCCTACAATTCATTACCTGCTTATACCAGTAGCACTTTTATGGGTTGGTTGGTATTTTGAAAACAATGGCTTCTTATTAGCTTCCGCAGTTATGTTTTCAGTAATCTTTGGATTACATATAGATCATGTTGGTATATTAAATAATGATCCTTATATTATTTCAAGATATGCCCCAGCAGTTAAAACAGCATTTGTTTTAACTTCTATACTTACATTAACTTCGGCAATATTAGCATTCTTTACTTATCTAAAAGATTCACTAAAAAATAAATAAAGCACTCAATATAATAAACCCAATAGTTAGACCAAGCAAAACTTGGAAAGACCATGGGTTTTTATTATGCTTAAAATAAAAAAAGCTGTCTAATAAACAGCTTTTTAAATATCTAAAGATTAACGTGGTTGTTGTTCTTGCTTGATTTCATCGAAATAACGTCTTAATGCCGTTTGATAGTCACAGTGGTCGCCTTGAGGACAATTTGTACACATGATTAATTCTCTAAGTCTCTTAGGAATAAATACACGTATTTCCTCATCATTATAACCAACTTGAAGTTTTTCTCCATCAATCATGATTGGACGTTTTAACACACTCGGATTGTCCAATATAAACTGTTTCAATTCACTAATTCGCATATCTTCAATATCTAAATCCTGTTCTTTGAACACTTTAGATCTTGTTGAAATAATATCTTCAAACCCATTTTCAGAATTTTCCAACATGCGATCGATATCACTTTCAGTGATACGTTGGTTAAATAAATTTTTTTCTTCATAAGCTACCTTATGATCATCAAGCCACTTTTTCGCTTTCCGACATGACGAACAACTGGGTGTTGTATAGATAGTAATCATTGTCTTCCTCCTTTAGGAGCATAGGTATCATCCTATAGCACTCTCGTAGTCTTGCTTCTTAATTATATAATTATTTATAATATAATTCAACTTGTGAAAACGTTTTTGCGTATGTTTTACATATTTTGTTTAAGATATTTTGGTTTGGTTTTTTACTACTTATACGTTATAATTTAGATAAACACTTATTAAGAAAGAGGTCTTATTATGTCAACATGGGATTTATCCTTATTTTACCCAAGCCTAGATGCATGGGACAAAGATTTAACAAATATGCCAGCTTATATAGAAAAATTGGCTTCATTCAAGGGTAAATTGAATGAATTTGAAAGTTTTTTAGCGTTCTACAAAACTGAGGAAGAGGCTACAAATCTTTTATATCGTCTATATGGTTATATCCATTTAAATAGCGATTTAAATTTAAAAGATAGTGTTAAATCATCAAAGAATCAACAATTGATGTTAATGTTATCTGAACTTGGACAAAAAACATCTTATGTTTCTCCTGAGTTAATTTCAATTGGAGAAGACAAAATCATGTCTTTTATCAATAAAGATGATTTTTTAAAAACATACAAATTCCAAATGGAAAAACTATTTTTCCAACAAAAACATGTTTTATCAGATGATCAAGAACAAATCATGGCTAACTTTGGATCCATTAGAAACATTCCATCTTCACTATATCAAGGGATTGCGATTGTTGATGCTGTAGATCAAGAAGTTGAATTTAAAGATGGCACTAAAAAAGTAATTAATTCTTCTAACTATCGTTCTATCCTTCCTACATTAAAAGATCCAGAAGATAGACAAAAAGTTTTTGAAGCTGCTTTTAAACGTTATAAAGATAATAAAACTGCATTTGCTGCAACCTATAATCTTGTTTTACAACAATTAGCAGCAAATTATAAATCTAGAGGTTACAAATCTTCATTAGAAGCTGCATTATTTAGAAATAACATCCCTGTTGATGTTTATAAAAACCTAATGGATGCTGCTTATGAAAATACTGATGGTATAAAACGCTATATCAATCTAAGAAAGAAACACTTAAAATTAGAAAAATATCATACATATGATCGTTTTTTAACACTTGTTGATGATGACACTAAATATGGTTTTGAAGAATCAAGAAATATCTTCTTTGATTCTATATCTCATTTAGATAAAGATTTTGTTGAACATCAAAAAGAAGCTGTCAAAGATGGATTTGTTGATGCTTTTCCTGGTGATGGAAAACGCACAGGTGCATATTCATCAGGTTTTTATGGTTTCCACCCATATATCTTATTAAATCATGACGATACATTAGATGCTCTATTTACATTAGCTCATGAATCAGGACATTCAGCTCATACATTATTTTCTAATGAAAATCAACCTATGGCATCTGCTGATTATACGATATTTGTTGCAGAAATCGCTTCAACTTTTAATGAGCATAACTTACTTGATTATCTAGTATCTAAAGCTCAAACTAAAGAACAAAAAATTGCATTACTAGAAAAAGCTATTGATGGTATTATGGCAACATTCTTTAGACAAACATTATTTGCAACTTATGAATATAAAGCAAATGAATTAGTTGAAAAAGGTATGCCAATTACTGATCAATCATTGTCAAAAATTATGATTGATTTATATAAACACTTCTATGATTTAGATATCACTGAAGAAAATGGTAAAGAATATGTGTGGGCATATATTCCTCATCTATTTCACACACCATTTTATGTTTATCAATATGCTACAAGTTATAGTGCTTCATTAAAGATTTATGCAGATGTTAAAAATAATGAACCACAAGCAATGGAAAAATTCTTAGGTCTTTTAAAATCAGGTGGCAGTGATTACCCTGTGAACCAAGCTAAAAAAGCTGGTGCTGATTTAACCAAGAAAGAAACATTCATGGCAGTTATTACTCGTTTTAATGAACTTGTTGATGAGTTAGAAAAAACACTTGAACAATAATTTTGTTTCGTGATATAATAAATATGCAATGATAAGGAATAAGTAATTTAAAAATCTTTGTTTATAGAGAGTTAGAGCTGGTGGAAATCTAACAACAAAATTTTAAACCAATGGGTCCTTTGAGCGAAAGTATCATCGGCTTTAACGATGTTTGAGGGCTAGAATTTATTTCTAGAACTAAGGTGGCACCGCGTCTAAAGACGTCCTTAGATTTAAGGACGTCTATTTTTTTATTTAAAAAGGAGAACTCTATTATGAAAAGACTTGTATCAGGTATTAAACCAACTGGATCATTAACACTGGGAAATTATATTGGGGCATTAAGACAATTTGTAAAGCTACAAGAAGAGCTTATTGACACTGAATTTTTCATTTTTATTGCTGACTTGCATGCAATTACAACACCTCAAGAAAGACAAGCACTAAAGAAAAACATAAAAAGTATAGCTGCTTTATATATTGCTTGTGGATTAGATCCAAAAAAAGTTAATTTATTTGTTCAATCAGAAGTCCAAGAACATGCAACACTAGGATACATCATGGAATCTACTGCATACGTTGGTGAAATGGAAAGAATGACACAATATAAAGATAAAAAGGGTAAACAAACTGAAGGTATAAGAACTTCTCTTCTAACATATCCAGCATTAATGGCTGCAGATATTCTTTTATATGATGCAGATATCGTTCCTATTGGAGATGACCAAAAACAACATTTAGAACTTACTAGAAATCTTGCGCAAAGATTTAATAATCTTTATGGTGATACTTTTGTCGTTCCTGAAGGTTTTTTCCCAAAAACAGGGGCTAGAATTAAATCTTTAACTGAACCAACAAAAAAGATGGATAAATCAGCTGAAAATCCAAAAGCTTATATTCTTCTTCTAGATGACCTAAATCAAGTAAAAAATAAAATACGAAGTGCTGTTACAGACTCTGATACTGAGATTAGATATGATTTAAAAAATAAAGCTGGTATTTCAAATCTTTTAACAATTTATGCATCATTAACTGACATATCTATCAAAGAGATTGAAGAAAAATATAAGAATTCTAGCTACAAGGAATTTAAAGAAGATTTAGCAAATATAGTTGCTGATACACTAGCACCTATCCAAGAAAAATATAATGAGATTATTAGTAGTCCTTATTTAGATGAAGTTCTTGATATGGGTAGAGAAAAAGCTTCTTTAATTGCGAGAAAAAAAATATTTAAGGTTTATAAACGTATGGGATTAGGCAGAATTAAATAAAAAATAAAACGCTGAAAATTTCAGCGTTTTTTATTTAAATATGAGCCTCAAATGTATCAATCGGATAAACTACATCACCATCTATTTGTAGATAAGTACCTTTTTCAAAAGTAATTTTTACATGGTCAGTACGATAAATTGATACATATCTTCTAAATATAACATGCCATCCTAAATAAATGGTTGGGAAAATGAAAATAAGTAACCATTTAGGTATTTTTTTTACCATCACAACAGATAAGCTTCTTTCATGTCTACTTGCTTTAGGTGCGATTTTCATACCGCCACCAAAATATGGTGCATGCATCACACTTGCAAACCAAACTTTGTTTTCTTCTATCACTTGATCGTTAAGTTCTATTTTTGCTTTTAAGGGTTTGAATTTTATAAAACCTTCAAATGCATGTCTGAAATAATTAATTTTATTTTTCTTGAATTTAGAATGATTGACTAAGTGTCCGATATATCCATCAAGTCCAGCACCACTACCATTAAGGAAATACTGACTTTGATCTTCATATTTTACTTGAGGTAAGTCTTTTAAATATGGTTTTACTAAAACAATTTTTTCTTTTGTTTTTAAACTTCTTATAAAATCATTACCTGTTCCTGCTTGATACATATATAGAGGATTTGGATACTCAAGATGATAGATTTTATTTGCTAGTCGATTTAAAGTACCATCACCACCAACTAAAATCAAACGATCATGAGATTCTATCGTATCTAAAAATGTTGGGATATCATTTATATCCAACAAATTTATTTTTTTTACTTGATTGCCAGTTTCTTCTAATTCTTCTACAATATTTTGGATAAAACTTTCTTTTTTCCCATTTCTTGATAAGGGATTATACAATAATATGTCCATATGTTCACCTATTTAATCATGACTAAAGCGTATTTTTTCTTTCCTCTTCTCATCATAACATATCTTTTATGATAAGTTTTATCTTTTGTTAAGACGTACTCTAAATCAATGATTTTTTCACCATTAACACTTACTGCAGAACTTGAAATAAACTGTCTAGCTTCTCTTTTAGATGAAGCTAGTTTTGTTTCTACTAAAACATCAACTAAAGCTAGTCCTTCATTAATTTCAGCACTTTCTAAAGTTTTTTCAATCATCTTAAACTCGTTTAATGTTAAATCGCTAAATTCACCACTAAATAATGCATCAGTGACTCTTAATGCTTCATCTAATGCTTTTTGTCCATGAATTAATTTTGTTACTTCTTCTGCTAACTTCTTTTGAGCTTCTCTCAACTCTGGCTGTGTTTTTAAACTATTTTCTAAAACAAGTATGTCTTCTTTTGATAATAACGTTAATGTTTTTAAGTAATTAATAACATCTTGATCAGATGCATTAACAAAATATTGATAAATTTCATAAGGAGAAGTTAAATCTTGATCTAACCATAATGCACCAGATTCACTTTTTCCAAATTTTGATCCATCAGCCTTTAACAAGAGGGGTGAGCTCAATCCAACAGCTTTTGCATTATCACCTTCTAATTTTCTTATAAGTTCTAAACCTGTTGTGATATTTCCCCATTGATCAGATCCACCAAATTGAATTCTACATTCATGTGTTCTATATAAATGCAGAAAATCAATTGCTTGAATAAGCATATAAGAAAATTCTGTATATGAAATACCTACATCCAATCTTTTTTGAACAGTATCTTTTGCAAGCATATAATTAATTGAAAAATGTTTACCATAATCTCTTAAAAATGAAATCATATCAATATCTTTTATCCATTCATAGTTATTAACGAAAATAGCTGTTTCCGGATTTAAAAATAGACTTAATTGATTTCTAATTTTATCAGCATTCTTAAGCGATTCTTCTAATGTTAATAGCTTTCTTTCACTTGTTTGTCTTGGATCTCCAATTAGTCCTGTAGCTCCACCGATTAAAACAATCGGTGTATGTCCATATTTTTCTAGCAATAACATTCTTACAATCTGAACTAAATGTCCTACAGTTAATGATTCACCTGTCGGATCAAAGCCACAGTAAAATTTTACACTTTCTTCGTTTAAAAGACGGATTGCTTCTTCTTCATTGCTAACATCTTTGATTAAGCCACGCCATAATAAATCTTCATATAAATTCATAGTAAACACTCCTTTAGATTAATAAATAAAAATCGTCCTATAGATTCACTCTAAGGACGAATTATTTCGCGGTACCACCTTAGTTCTAGAATAAACCATTCTAGCCCTCAAAAATTAATTGGTCTCCATAAGTGTATTTCAAGTTTTATTTTCTCTTTGCGTTCCACCATTCACAAAGTCTCTATATAAGTTTTTTAAAACTCTACTTAAGTTTATTTCATCGACCGATTTAGTTATGTTTTGTAGAATCACGTGTTACGATATAATGCGGTAAAATGATTCTAATATTGTCTACATCTTTAGAGTTCATTAATTTGGTTAATAATCTCATTGATACAGCACCTATATCATACACTGGAACATCAATTGATGTCAAGTTAGGTCTAGATAAAAGTGCGTATTTAGTATTTTGGAATCCTGCAACAGCTAAATCTTCAGGTACTCTTCTGCCATTGTCTCTTGCGATATTCATAAAGCTTACAGCAATTGAATCTCTAACACCGATAGCTGCATCAATTTTTTTATCACTAAAGAACGTAGTAAAATGTTGACGATTTATATGTGTATCACCACTTGTTCTAAAGATTCTTGGCTCTAAGCCAGCTTCTAGCATCGCTTTTGTATATCCAGCTTCTTTTTTATCATTAACTGAATAACGACGTGCAGTACTTAATAAATAAATATCTTTACGATGATCTTCAATCATCAATCTTGTGATTTCATATCCAGCTTTTTCATAATCAATAGAAACCATAGGCACAGTTATATCATCAGTGACTACATTTGCTAAAACAAATGGAATTTGATTATCTACAAATACCCTTCTGACTTCATCAATACTTTTTTCGCTTAATTCATCATTTAAATATAAGACTCCATCAAGTTGTTCTGCAACTATATCTTGTAATATATCATTAACATCCATTTCTTCTCTAATTGAAAAGAGTTTTACTGAATATTTGTAGTTTTGAGCAATATCACCAATACCACCTAACATTTCTGAAACAGATGCTCTAGTGACATCAGAAATAACGATACCAACCGTCGTAGTTTTTCTACTTGCTAACCCTCTAGCAATAACATTTGGTCTGTATCCTAATTCTTTAATTACTTTCAAGACTCTTTGTCTTGTTTCTTCTTTAACTTTTTCAGGGTTATTTAAAACTCTCGATACTGTAGCCAGTGAGACTCCAGCCGCTCCAGCAACGTCATAAATGGTCGCGTTACCCATGAAAATCACCTCTTTTAATTTTAATATACATCCTTATTATATCATGTGATGTAAAGGCTTTCAAGCATTTTATGAAAATATTTTCATTCGTTTTCAAAAAAAATAAAGAGGCCAAGGCCTCTTTATAAAACTTATCGTTTTTCTCTGATTCTTGATGCCTTTGCAGACAACGTGCGAATATAAAATAATCTAGCACGTCTTACCTTACCTCTACGTGGTACCTCGATATGATCAATCGATGGTGAATGTATTGGAAAAGTACGTTCTACACCAATGCCGTAAGAAACCTTACGCACTGTAAATGTTTCAGAAATTCCTCCACCTTGTCTTTTAATAACAAGACCTTCAAATAACTGAATACGTTCACGGTTTCCTTCTTTGATCTTAACGAATACTTTAACAGTATCCCCAGCACCAAATTCAGGAACTTCTTTGATGTAAGAACTTGTGATTGAAGCAATCAATTCTTGCCCTTTTAATCTAGCCATGTTCGTCTCACTCTCTTTCCTTCCAATGTTCTTGTTACTAAAACAGCGGACCATTGTGTATAATTATACGGCTCATATATTATAACAAGTTTATGGTAAACTTGCAACAATTTTTAATCATTTTTTCCTAATCTAGTTGTTTATTTATCCGTTTTTGATTTTATCTCATCAAGGATTTGTTTTTCTTCATCTGTCATTTTGATGGTTTTAATTAAATCCGGACGCTTTTGATATGTTTTTAAAATGCTTTGTCTTTTTCGCCAATTTTCGATGTTTTTATGATGTCCTGATTTTAATATCTCTGGCACATCAAAACCCTGATAACTATCTGGTTTCGTAAACTGAGGATATTTTAACCATCCATTTTGAAGACTATCTTCTTCAGATGAAGCTTGTTGGATAACACCCGGAATCAACCTAATGATTGAATCACTTAGTATCATCGCTGGTATTTCTCCACCAGTTAAGACGTAATCTCCAATAGAAATTTCTTCATCTATAAAATTATCAACCCTTGCATCTATACCTTCATAATGGCCACATATCAATATAATGTGCTTTTTTTGTGAAAGTTTAATTGCTTTTTTTTGTTTATAAACCTTACCTTGTGGTGTTAACATGATCACATGTGTATTTTTAGTTCTTAATTTTTCTAAAGCATCATAAAATGGTGGAAATTGCATAAGCATTCCTACACCACCACCATAAATTGTGTCATCAATTTTATTGTGTTTTTGATGTGCATAATCTCGTAATTGATGAAGATCAATAGTGACTAAATTTTGCTCAATTGCTCTTTTAATAATTGAAGTCTCTAAAAATGGTTGGAAAAACTCTGGAAAAATAGTGATGATGTCAATTTTCATATCATACCCTCTATAGGTTTAATGATAATCGTTTTCTCATCAATCTCTCCAATAAACTCTTTTCTAAAAGGAATCAAAGCCTTTTTACCATCATTTTTCTCAACTTCTAATAAATGTCCCTGTGGAACTTCTATTAAGCTAATTGCTATGCCTATTTTGCTATGATCTTCTAGAATTACATCTTTTCCAATCACATCTTCATAGTGATAGTCATCATCTTCTAATTGATTCTCAATATCTTCATCAGAATAGACATAAAGACCTTTATATATCAAAATGTCATTAATATTATCAAATCCAACAAATTTAACAATAAGTATATTTTTATGTGCTCTTACCTGTTCGATTTCAAAATAAACTTTTTGATCTTTTATTAAAACATAGATTTTATGTCCAACGAAAAAGCGGTCAAAATCACTTAAATTGTAGATTTTAACCTCTCCTTTAATGCCATGTGTACTTGTAATTTTACCAATTTGATACATAGCTACCTTCCTTAAAAAGCATCAATATCTATATGTACTCGTTTATTTTCTTTTGACGCTCCAGCATATACAATGGTACGCATTGCGTTAGCAATCTTACCACCTTTACCAATTACGCGACCTAAGTCAGCTTCATTGACTAAAAGTTGAATTGTAATTGTATTATCATCAGTTGATAATATTTTAACTAAAACATCATCAGGGTTAACGACTAATGGCACTATCATATTTTTGATTAGTTTTTCAAAATCTACCGCCATGATTCATACCCCCTTTTATTATTTGTCTAAAACTTTGTACTTTTTAAATAAACTTCTAACAGTATCAGTAGGTAATGCACCATTATTCATCCATTTTTGTACTTTTTCTGAATCAACTGAAACTTTTCCAATTAATGGATCATAAGTTCCAACTATTTCTAGGAATTTTCCATCTCTTGCTCTTGTTGATTCACTTGCTACAACACGGTAAAATGGTCTTTTATTAGAACCAAATCGTTGTAATCTTAATTTAACAGCCATATTATTCACTCTCTTTCTTTGTATATTACATGTCTATTATAATGATTTTTTTCAATCTGTCAAGTATTTTTCCTTAACAGTTAAAAATTTAACGAATCATCATAAGTTTGTGAAGGGCCAAAATGTTTTAATCCCTTAACATTTTTCATTTGTTTGACAAAATTTTCTTCATTTGATTTATCAAAATAGACAATTGCATAATTTTGCTTATTCGATATATATGTAATATCTACTGGTAAATTTTTTAATTTATTTAATGCATGTTTGCCGTGATAAATCGCAACATATGCAACTCTGCTAGTGTACATGACAACTGCCTCCTTTTTTAATCATCCCAAATTTATTTGGTGCTGGAACATGATCTGATACAACTTTAGACAATTCATTTAAAAACTCATTAAGTTCTGTTTCTAGTTCAAGTTCAAGTTCTAAATATCTTTTCACTTCCGGTTGTTCGTATAAGTGTTTTTTGGTCTCACTTAATTTTTTGACTGCATCTTTATAATCAGGATGATAAGTCCCGCCTTCATCCATAACTTTTTGATATGCTGTTTTTGCTAGTTCAAAATTTTCAATTTCATTTTTATATAAATCATCAATTTTTTGATGGATTTGTTTTATTTCAGGAAATTTATCATCTTTAATAAATTCATCTAATACATCATATGCTTTTAAAATGATATCAGTCATATAAATCGCTCCTTGTTATTTGTTTTATGTCGCCTGTTTGTAAGTCATTTAATTTTAAACTACCAATTTGAATTCTCTTTAAGTATATCACCTTATAACCAACACTTAAAAACATGCGCTTCACTTGATGAAACTTACCCTCATCAATAGTAATTGATACTTTATGTCCTTCAACCTTAACATCAAGTGCTTTAGCTTCAAACATGACTTGTTTAGCATCATTGATCATTACACCTTCTAGTAACTCATTCACATGAGAAAAAGGACGGTCTAGAACAGCTTCATATACTTTAGGTAAGTGGTAGTTCGGATGCGTAATTTCATGAAGAAACTTTCCATCAGTCGTAAGGATTAATAACCCTTCTGTATCTACATCTAATCTACCTGCAATCGAGAAGTCAAATCGATTATATGGGGGTGCAATTAAATCAATAACACAAGGATATAAATTATCCTTTTTAGCAGATACATAACCTTTTGGTTTATTTAGCATCAAATGTATAGGAAATTCATAATACACCCTTTCTTGATCAATAAAAAGTTTTTCTTTATCAGAGTTAAATGAATAATTTTGTGTAAGAATTCGTGTGTTATCTATCATAACCTCATGATTTTTTAAAAATGATTTCACTTCATTTCTAGTACAATATTTCATTTGACTTAAAAATTTATCAATACGCATAATTACTCCTGCTTGTGATATAATATAGTCGAGGTGTATGACTATGATTTTAATGAAAAATATCATCCGTGAAGGACATAAAACTTTAGAAACAGTTGCGAAAGACGTTAAACTACCCTTATCAAGTGTAGATAAAAAACTACTAAAAGACCTTTTGCAATATGTTAAAAACTCTCAAGATGAAGAGTTGGTAGAAAAATATGGGCTTCGTCCTGCAGTAGGTATTGCGGCTCCACAAGTCAACGTGTCGAAAAGAATGTTTGCTTGTCACGTTCAAGATTTTGATGGCACTCTTTATTCTTATGCATTGGTAAACCCTGTATTGGTAAGTAAAAGTGTTGAGCTCATCTATTTGCCTGGTGGTGAGGGTTGTCTAAGTGTTGATCGTGAAACTGAAGGTATCACTCCAAGATATAAATCAGTAACTTTCGAAGCTTTGCATTATGATATGCTATCTGATCAATTAATTCCTGTCAGACTAGAATTAGAAGGTTATGTAGGTATTGTTTTCCAACATGAGTTTGATCATATCAATGGTATTATGTATACTACAAAACTTTTCGATTCTATTCCAAACGCAAAACCCGCATTTGAATTTCTAGATGAAACAGATGATGAGGAATAACTATTTTTTAAAAACAATATTTACAACTTTAATTTGATTATCTAAAATGTCATCATAGGTGACATTTTTTGTTTCTTCATTTGGAAATATTCGACGAGAAAGTTCATCAATTTGTTCTTTTTCGCGTTTTTTCTTTTTAGAAAAAACTTTTGAGAAGAAAGTCTCTTTTTTTACAGTAGGTTCGAACATATGTTGATGAAACTTATTATCAACCAATAAGAACCCAGAAAAATGATCTCTTATTAATTTTTTAAATAAACTCACGATATCGGTTTTTCCATACCCAATAAGTTTTGGGTTTAAATCATGATCTGCATCATGGCAAGAAAAAATATAAATTTTCTTCTTTAACACTCGATATGCAGTAGTTGTAGACTCATGATTTGACATAAAATATACTGGATCAAACAACATAAATAAATTTGTTGATTTTATTTTTTTAAATATATATGCATATGTATTTGCTTTATATCTTTGGCTTGGATACAAAATCAGTTTCTTATTATGTTTGCTTGCATATGTAATCCATGGTTGTAATCTAATTTTTATGTTTTCAAGTTCTTCCATAACATCGGTAAACTTTGGAAGCCTAATTAAAAGATGGTTAATTTTCAGTAAATTTGAGACTTTTACTAAATACTTAAACTCATCATAAGCTTCTTTTGCTTTATTGTCTGAATTAAGATCATAATCCCCAATAAGAGTATCTAATAATACACCTTTTATTTTATAGTCTTTTAACAATTGGTGTATTGTTTTAATTTCTTTATCAGTTATCTCTAATACAGGCTTACGGTCATAATATCTTATTGATATAGCATCTATTTGATGTTTTTTAGCAAGCTCTAATTGTTCTTTAAATGTTAATTTACCATCGTGGTCGAAAAAGCCTGTCAACGTCGCTTTCATGATGCACTTCTCCATTCATACATGATAATCCCTCCGGCAACACTAACGTTTAGACTTTCTACGTTTTCTGTCTTTAAAGTGATTATATCATCACATAAATCTTTTACTTCAGGTGTTAGTCCATGACCTTCATTACCTAAAATTAATGCTACTTTTTGATCAAATATAGGATTGCCTTTTTCATGGGCATCAGCACCAACAATTTGATATCCTTCATTTTTTAAAGATTCAAGTCTAAAAATGAGATTAGTTCTTTCAAAATAACAATCAAAAATTGCACCTTTAGATGCTCTAATAACTTTTTCATTGTATAAATCAGCTGATTTATAACTTAAAATTATATGTTTAAATCCAAATGCTGCAGCACTTCTAATCAAAGCGCCGACATTATCAGGATCTTGAACATCATCAAGTACTAAAATCTTGTTGCTTTTTAGTGGTGTGTTTTGTTTTTTACATACTCCGATTTCATCCATGTAAGTTTCAGTTGTTTGAAGTTCATCCATCAATTCTTTAGACACCAAAGTGCCTTCAACTTGATTATTTGATGTGATCACTTCAATCAATTGATTTTTTTCTTTTGCTTTTTCAATAAGATGTTTTCCATATACTAAAAACATATCGTTAAAATCACGATATTTTTTCGTTTTTAGTTTTTTCCATAATTTAAATTGTTTGTTTTGTTTTGATATGATCATCAATTTGAATCAGTCCCTTTTTGTTTGTAGTTATCATACGCTTCTTTTACAGAAAATCCATATGATGTTAAATCTATCACTGTATCTTCTTTAAGTTCAAATGTCATTATGCCTTCAATTGCTTTTTCAATCATTGTTTCAAAATCAAAAGTATTTTCATATTTTTTCGCATAAACTTCCATAGGTTTTGTAACAGGGTTTCTTGGAACATAAATACTGCAACAATCATTGAATGGTTTAATTGATAGTTCATAAGAATATATTTGTTTTGCAATATTGATTATATCTTGTTTATCATATGTAATTAGTGGTCTTAAAATCGGCATTTTAGTAACTGCTTCTACAACTTGCATACCGTTTAAAGTCTGAGATGCAACTTGACCTACAGATTCACCATTCAATAGTGCAAGAAATTTATTTCTTTTTGCATACCTTTCTGCAATTCGATACATCATTCTTCTCATCACAGTTATAATATAAGGATCAAAAACATTTTTTAAAATACTTTCATGTATAGCAGCAAATGGTATGATATGGAGTCTAATCATTCCGTCTTTTGTAAATGTTGATAATCCTTTTGCTAAATCAACAACTTTTTGAGCACTTTCTAATGGCGTCAAAGGCGTTGATTCAAAATGGATTAGTTCTACTTCAATCCCCTGTTTCATTGCTAAGTAGCTAGCGACAGGTGAATCAATACCACCACTCATCATCATTAACCCTTTACCACCAGTACCATATGGAAAACCACCCATACCTTTGATACTTGTTAAGTAGATATAAGTATACTCTTTTCTAAGCTCAATATGCAAAACTTCTTCTGGATTTTTCACATCTACAATTAATTTTTTATCTACTTGTGATAAAATCATTGGAGCAACTTTTATACTAATCTCTTGCGAGGTCATCGGAAACTCTTTATTTGCCCTTTTTGTTTCAACCTTAAATGTTTTGTATTCCTTTTTAATCTCTTGATTCAATACTTCTATAGAAACTCTAACAATATCATCAATATCTAGTTCTGCAAGATAAACGATACTAAACGAAAAAATGCCAGGAATTTGTTGTAATCTTTTACAAATGACTGCCTCATCTTCAATTTCATATGCAATGTATATGCGATCATGTTCAAATTTAAATTTAACTTCTAAATCACTTAATTTATTTTGTACATGAAGTCTAACTCTTTTGATGAAGAAATTAATGTTTTTACCTTTTAACATTAAATCTCCAAATCTAATTAATATTTTTCTTTTCAATCTTATCACCATATATTATTTTAACATATATGTTATAATATGTTAGGTGATTAGTTATGAAAAAACAAGAATATATAGAATTAGCAAAATCTTTATTAGAAACACAACCAAATCAAATCGCTTTACTTTCAAATGCATCTGCATTTATTAACGACACAGTTGATAACCTTAATTGGGCTGGATTCTATCTCTATGATGGAAAAAACTTAACTGTAGGCCCTTTTCAAGGAAAAGTAGCTTGTTCTACCATAGAACTTGGAAAAGGCGTTTGCGGCGAAGCTGCAGCCAATAGAAAGACGATGGTTGTTGATGATGTGTTAGCACATTCAAATCATATTGCGTGTGACGCGAATTCAAGATCTGAAGTTGTCGTTCCAATTATCATTAACAACAAGCTTTTTGGCGTTTTAGATGTAGATAGTCCCGTCAATCATAGATTCGATCCTGAGATTGTAGAATTCTTTGAAGCTTTTGTAGATTTACTAACAAAATTGATTGACTTTTGATACCCGTTAGGGTAAAATAAATAGCGTCGGTAAAAAGCAGGCAACTTTTTATGATTTGTGCGATCCCTACCTTTAGGAGCCCTTAGTAACCATTCTGCTTTATGGTGAAAAGAATATCGGGATACCTCATCATTAAAACATTTGCAATTTTTACCACCACAAAAATAATAGGAGGTAAAAATTATGTCACGTTTCACTGGTTCAACATGGAAAATTTCACGTCGTTTAGGATATTCAATTTCAGAAACTGGAAAAGAATTGAAAAAACGCCCATACGCACCTGGTCAACATGGTCAACGTCGTACTAAATTAAGCGGATACGGTCTACAACTTCAAGAAAAACAAAAAGTTAGATTTACTTATGGCGTATCTGAAAAACAATTTAGAAGAACATTTGATGATGCAGCTAAGTTAAGAGGTATTCATGGTGAAAATTTCTTGCGTTTATTGGAATCACGTTTAGACAACGTAGTCTATCGTTTAGGTTTAGCTAGAACAAGAGCTCAAGCTCGTCAAATAGTTAATCATGGACACATCTTAGTTGATGGTAAAAAAGTAGATATTCCATCTTATCGTATGACTCCAGGTCAAAAAATCACTTTGAGAGAAACTTCAAAAGATTTAAAGATCGTAAAAGAAGCTTTAGAAGCTCAATACGCATCTGTTGACTTTGTATCATTTGATAAAGACACAAATGTTGGTACATTCGCACGTTATCCTGAAAGAAATGAAATTCTTCAAGAAGTTAACGAACAATTAATTGTCGAATTCTACAACAGATAATAAAAAAATCTAAACAAAAAGTGACTTGATTTCAAGTCACTTTTTTTGTTATTCGATTATGTTTAAGTTATTTGTGTTGACAATAAATCTTTGCTTGTACTGATCTTCAATAACAGCTGTATAATAACTTAAAATTATAACAATCTTATATATCTCATCTTCATCTATTATATTAAGTAATGGAATAAACTCTCTATCTTCTTTGTTGCCTTTAAAAAATTCATCTGGTAAAAACTGCTTTTTAGGATCATAATTCTCAAAATCAAAATCAACTACATGATCTAGAGAAATGACTTTAACCATTTTACCTTTTAAAGCAACTCTCTCATTTTTTATAATTTTTAATAATGCAAAACCAAATCCATTTGATATGAAAAAGAAAACGACGAAAATAATAATGTTTGCTTCTATATTATTCATCAAAATAAAACTTAACATGACACCTATAGTAGGTATAGAAGATGCTAATGCGATTAATAATAATTTTTGATTAACCTTCTTTTTTCTTTGATCTCCTAATAACATTATTTATGCCTCCTTAATTAGAAGTATTATAGTATAAAAAAATCCATTTAATCAAATGGATTTTTTGATTTTATTTTACAGCAGCATTTACAAGTGCTAAAAATGACTCTGGGTCTAATGAAGCCCCGCCAACTAAAGCACCATCAATATCTGATTGCGCTAATAGCTCATCTACGTTATTTGGCTTAACTGAACCACCATAAAGAATTCTGATTTGTTCAGAAATCTCAGCACTATATAACTCAGTTAAAACATTTCTAATAGCCTTAATTGTATCATTTGCTTGTTCTGGAGTTGCAGTTTTTCCTGTTCCAATTGCCCAAATTGGTTCATATGCTACAACAGTTTTTAATGCTTGTTCAGCATTCATATTAAGATATGCTTTAACAACTTGATCTTTTACGATTTGATCAGTCGTCCCTGCTTCTCTAATATCTAATGATTCACCAACACATAATATTGGTGTAATATCATTTTTTACAGCTTGTATGACTTTTTTATTTACAGACTCATCAGTTTCATTATAATATGCACGGCGTTCACTATGTCCAATAACAACATATTCAACACCATAAGATTTAAGCATACATGCACTGATTTCTCCAGTATATGCGCCTTCATCTAATTCATGCATTGTTTGAGCGCCAATTCTTAGCTCTTCACCCTCGCGTTTAACTAAATCTCTTAAGAATATAGCAGGTGCACAAATCACTGATTCGACAAGTTCTTTTTCAGGAACTTTCACATTGACTGCATAGATGAATGCTAACGCATCATCTTTAGTCTTATACATTTTCCAGTTTCCAGCAATAATAGGTCTTCTTTTCATTGAATTAACCTAATATTGAAGAAACATCTTTAATTGCTTCCTCAGCTCTCGAACCTCTAGCTACTATTTTAACATTTTCGCCATAAGGAACTGCTAAACTCATAAGTGCGAGGATTGACTTTAGGTCAACAACTTTAATACCATAGTGTAATTCGATTTCTACTGCATATTTTGATGCAGTTTGTACAACTTTTGCAGCTAGGCTAGCATGCAAACCTGTAGTACTTTTAATTGTAATTTCTTTTTCCATAATATTTCTCCTTTTAAAACATTGGGGGTGTTGATATCCAGAGCACCTTTGAATGTTGATTACTTAAATTCATTAAATAATGTTCTTTATTTGCTAAATAATAAAATGTTTCACCTTTTCTTATGATATAACGTTTTTTATTAAGTATCAAAGTAATTTGTCCTTCTAATACATAACCAAACTCTTCACCAGCATGAGGATCATCAATTTCTGATTGACCTCCCGGTTCTATATCAATAATGATTGGTTCCATTTCATATTTTAACGCATTTGGCACAATCCAACTAATCATGTGCTTAAGCGCTTGATTATCTTTTTCATAAAAATCTTCTTTTTTAAAAACAACTGTTTGTTCTTCTTCATTACTAAAAAACTCATGTACATCAGTTCCTAAAACTTCAAGTATTGCAAATAAAGTTTGCATAGATGGTGATGTTAAATTATTTTCTAGTTGTGAAATATAACCTTTAGTTAATTCTACACGATTTGCGAGTTCTTCTTGTGTTAGGCTATTGCCTAAGCGAAGTGCTCTTATTTTTTTACCAATATTCATCATGTTACTTGTTGTCAACGCATTCAATACCTGGTAATAATTTGCCTTCTAAATATTCTAAAGATGCTCCACCACCAGTAGATATGTGTGTAAATCCTTCATCAAGTCCAAATTGAATCACTGCAGCTGCAGAATCTCCACCACCAATAATCGTAGTTGCTTGATCTTTGATCTCAGTCAATGCTTGAGCAATAGATCTTGTTCCTTCTGCAAATCTTGGAAATTCAAATACACCTAAAGGTCCGTTCCAAACAACTGTTTTTGCATCTTTTATGATTGATTCAAATTTCTGAATTGTTCTAGGTCCGATATCCATACCCATTTCATCAGCAGGAATTTGATTGATTGTACGAACATTCTTTTCACTTTCAGCATTAAATTCTTTTGCAGTAATGACATCATCACCTAAAAGAATTTTACCTTGTGATAATTCAAGTAATTCTTTTGCTAAATCAACCTTATCAGTTTCTAATAATGATTGACCAATTTCATATCCCATTGCTTTAAAGAATGTATAAGCCATACCGCCACCAATTAATACTTTATCAGCGACTTTAAGTAAGTTTTTAATTACTTCTATTTTATCTGAAACTTTAGCTCCACCAAGTATTGCGACAAAAGGTCTTTCAGGGTTTTCTAATGCTCCACCAATAAAATTAATTTCTTTTTCTAATAAGAATCCAGCAACTGTTTGTTTAATATTATTTGCAATTCCTACATTTGAAGCATGTTCGCGATGAGCAGTCCCAAATGCATCATTTACAAATATATCACCAAGTGATGCCCAGTATTTACCTAATTCAGGATTATTCTTACTTTCTTTTTTGCCGTCTAAGTCTTCGAAGCGTGTGTTTTCAAACATTAAGATTTCACCATCTTTAAGTTCGTCTACTGCATCTTCTAGAACTTTTCCTCTTGTTACTGGAATAAATTTAACATCTTTGTTTAAATGTTCGCCTAAACGTTTCGCTACTATATCTAAACTGTTCTTAGCTAAATCTTTTTCTTCTTTAATTCTTCCCAAATGAGAAAATAATATTGCTCTACCACCTTTTTCTAAAACATACTCGATAGTAGGCAATGCTTGAACGATTCTATTTTCATCACTTATTTCGCCATCTTTTAGAGGGACATTGAAATCTACTCTAATTAAGACTTTTTTGCCTTTAAGTTCAACATCTCTAATTGTCATTTTTGCCATATAAAATTCCTCCTTATAATTGTTTTTTGTCGTGTTATAAGCCGTTCTTATTATAACACTATTTCTATACATTTTCTATATCATTAACTATGAAAATGCTTTACTTTTACATCTCTGATTCGATTTATGCGTATAATTTGTGTTTTTAGCGATTGATATGAAATATCAGCTAATAATTTTGTTCCATCAAAAAAGTTAATCAAAACTTGTTCCTTTATAGCTTCATAGTGCTTAATGTATGCATAATTGATCCAAACGATATCATATCTACGATGACTTTTCGTAGGTATGAGTTGAATGGTTTCACAAACATATAAAGGAATTTTATATTTTAAGTCCAATTTATTCCTACATGCTTGTAAATATCCTTGATATGTAAACAAATGTTCTTCACACAAATGTTTAATATAACTTATACTACTCATATTTAAAACCTGATTTTTATCATTTTTAAAAAGAATACATCCGTATTTATGATTAGCGATATAATTCATATGTTTTTCCTCAAAAAAAAAGGCCAAGTGGCCTTTTAAATTATTTGTCTTTTAAAACAAGTTCAGTTTCAGGATTGAAGAAATGAGCTTTATTCATGTCAAGTGCTAATTTCATTTCATCACCAATTCTAATGTTAGCTCTTGCGTTAACAACAGCACAAATATTTGATTCATTAACAGATGTATAAATGTTTGTTTCTGAACCTAATAATTCAGCAACATCGACTTTAATACTTAAAACTGCACCAGGATAAGTATCCATAACTACTTTTTCATCATGAATATCTTCTGGTCTGATGCCTAAAACGATATCTTTTTCTAATAAACCATTATCTTTTATTAGTTGTAATTTATCTTCTGGAACTACAATTGTGTGATCGCCAGCTCTAAAAATTGCATCTTTACCAACTCTACCATTGATAAAGTTCATTGGAGGTGTTCCAATAAAGCCTGCTACGAACATATTTTCTGGATGATCATAAATTTCTTTAGGTGCTCCAACTTGCATGATATAACCGTCTTTCATAACAACGATTCTTGAAGCCATTGTCATCGCTTCAATTTGGTCATGGGTTACATAAATAGTAGTAGTTTCAATCTTATTATGAAGTTTAATTAATTCACCGCGCATCTGTACACGTAATTTAGCATCTAAGTTTGATAATGGTTCATCCATTAAGAATACTTTAGCATTACGAACGATTGCTCTACCTAATGCAACACGTTGTCTTTGTCCACCTGATAAAGCTTTAGGTTTACGTTTTAAATAAGGTGTAAGACCTAAAATATCAGCAGCTTCTTGAACTTTCTCATTAATAACATCTTTAGGCATTTTTCTTAATTTTAGACCAAAAGCCATGTTATCATAAACAGTCATATGAGGATATAAAGCGTAAGATTGGAATACCATTGCGATATTACGATCTTTTGGTGCTTTATCATTAACCATTTCATCATCAATATATAATTCACCTGATGTAATTTCTTCTAATCCAGCAATCATTCTAAGTGTAGTAGATTTACCGCAACCTGATGGTCCAACAAATACGATAAACTCTTTGTCTCTAATTTGTAAATTGAAATCAAATACTGCTTGTACACCATTTGGGTATACTTTGTTAATGTCTTTTAATTTTAAAGTAGCCATCTAATTTACTCCCTTTCATTTTGTTACTCGTATCTATATTATAGCAATCATTTCAATAAAAAAAAATGTGCACGATGCACACTTTTTTATGTTGTTAGTAACAAACTATATAATAGGAATCCATCTATGAATTTTCTAGGATCAAATCCTGTTACTTGATAAAATTTGTCTAATCTTTGAGTTAATGTATTCCTATGAATATATAAATCTTTTGCTGCACGACTCATGTTTTGATTCGTTTCAAGATAGGTTTTAAGAGTTTCTATCATCATCTGATCATCTATATATTTCTTTAATATATATGCTTTAAATGATGCATCTAAACTTTTAATAAAATGCTTTATGATGATGTGGTCGTCTATAAAAACGTATTTGTTGAAATTAATAAGTTTTAATTTTTGTTCAACAAACAATAAGTTATCTTCTAAGCTATGTATAGACTCATAATAATGTGATTGATATAATCTAAAATCAAGAAGTGTATCTTGAGATAAGTTAATAATCACATCTTTCAAAGAAATATCTATATCATGCGAAAAATAGATCCATAAAATGTGTTGATCTACTTTTACTTTATCAATATGAAGCACTTCAGAAAAAAGTGATGTAATCATTTGTTCATACTGATCAATATTTTCTTTAGTTTCAATTGCTATATATCTATACATCAAATCACCTAATATCTATTGATATCTCCAAATAGGAAGAATTGGACTAGCAAATCTATATATCGTATTGTAATCTATGAGCAACACGTGAGTCTCTCCATACAAATATTGTATGCCAACAAGCTCTAATTTTAGATTAAAGACAGGACTTCCATTTGCACTTTGTGTACTTGTAACTTCAATATATGACATTTCATCTTGATAGAGATATGAACCTAATTTTTGGATATTTTGAATAGGATAGCTATTAGAAATCATAATTAATAGTTCACCTGTTATCGGCATATAACTTGGTAAATCGATAGAAGCATAATCTTCAGTTGTATGTTGAAATCTCAATATACCTAATTTTAGAGTGGAGTCAGCAGCAAATATCTCTCCTGTGACTCTATTGCCATAAGCATCTGTTACGTAATATTCTACAAATCTAGATTGTAAATTAATCATTTGAAATGTAGTCAAAATATAATGATAACTATCATCTGTATAAATAAGCGTCCCTGAACCAAATACTTGATCTGTAACTCTTCTGAAAATATCTAATACTTGTGTTTCAATCATAAAAACCGAAGTTGTAGTAATGTTTGTTACATCATTCATTACATCTCTAAAATCTTCAAAATTTATTACATCATGCATCACATAATCGTTATACTGATCAGATAATTGACGATACTCAAAACTATCTTCTTCAATAATCAGCATATCACACCCTTGTAAGAAAATTAAAAACATCAACGCTAATAAAATACTATATATCTTTTTCATGATGCCACCTCATTCTTGTAAGGTATGCCATATAAATCTAAGAATTCAAATATATATGTTTCGGGAACAGAAAATGCATATTCCGATGTACTTGACTCATTAATGAAATTACCTGCATAAACAATTCCAACTATTTCAAAATTTTCATTTAAAACAACACTGCCGCTACTACCAGCCTCAACTGGGGCATCTATAATTAGCACGGGAAATTCTATATGATTTGTATATGAAATAGATGAAACATTAATTTCATCATAATCGACAAACTCACCTAATGTAATTCCATTAATTTGGCCATCAGGATATCCCATAACAATGACTTTATCTTTAAAAGTTAACCCTTGATCAGAAAATGGCAAAACTTCAAGATTAGCTCCTATTTTCGAAAATGAAACAACAGCTAAATCGTAATTTTCATCAGCAGCAATCACTGTGCCAGTTCTATTTTTCCCAAGATAATCTGTGACAGTAATTTTTTGGCTTATACCTTCCGCTTGATAAACTACATGGTTATTCGTCAATAAATAAAATAGTGTTTCATCTTCATAAAAAATAAAACCAGATCCAATTGAAACAGATGATGGTGCTGAAAGTGTAGTTTTAGTGACTTTAACAATCGATTTAATTGTTATAGTCGATAAAGTCTCATACATATCAATGTAGTTTTTATAAACATCTTGTCTTGCTGCGACATCATTTTGATATTCTAAAAGAAGATCATCATAAGTTAGCTCTCTAATACATGATGATAAGCTTATTGTTAATGCTATTAAAATAAAAATAACCCATAATTTCTTCATTTTCATCACCTTATAACTATTTTACGCTAAATAGGCCATAAAAAAAAGATATTTGTTAAAAACAAATATCTTCTTTATATTTTATTATCCGATTGAGCCTTCCATTTCAAGCTTAATTAATTGATTTAACTCAATTGCATATTCCATTGGAAGTTCTTTTGCGAATGGTTCAATAAAGCCCATTACAATCATCTCAGTTGCTTCTTCTTCAGATAAGCCTCGGCTCATCAAGTAGAATAACTGCTCTTCACTAATTTTTGAAACGGTTGCTTCATGTTCTAGGAAAACATTACTGTTTCTTACAACATTTGTTGGAATTGTATCACTAAATGACTCATCATCTAAAATAATCGTGTCACATTCAACATGTGCTTTTGCACCAAATGCTTTTTTACCGAAATCAACTTTTCCGCGGTAATTGACTGATCCACCACCACGACTAATTGATTTAGAGATAATTGTAGATGTTGTATTAGGTGCAACATGTATCATTTTAGCACCAGCATCTTGAATTTGTCCTTTACCAGCAAAAGCAATTGAAATCGTTGTTCCTTTTGCTCTTTCACCAAGTAAAACACAAGATGGATATTTCATGTTTACGCTTGATCCGATGTTGCCATCAATCCATTCCATATGTCCATTTTCATAAACAAATGAGCGTTTAGTAACTAAATTGATAACATTGTTACTCCAATTTTGGATAGTAGTATAACGACAAGTCGCATCTTTATGAACTACAATCTCAACGATTGCAGCATGTAATGAATCTTTTGTGTAAGTTGGAGCTGTACATCCTTCAACATAATTTACATATGCACCTTCATCGACAATAATTAACGTTCTTTCAAATTGTCCCATTTGTTCAGAGTTAATTCTAAAATAAGATTGTAGTGGTTTAGGTACTTTAACACCTTTAGGCACATAAATAAATGATCCACCACTCCAAACAGCACTATTTAATGCTGCATATTTATTATCACTATAAGGGATAATTGTTCCAAAATATTGTTTTACAAGCTCAGGGTATTCACGAAGTGCAGTATCAGTATCAACATATATAACACCTAAATCTTCTAACTCTTTCATTGTGTTATGATATACAACTTCACTTTCAAACTGTGTAGAAACACCTGCTAAATAATTTCTTTCAGCTTCTGGAATTCCTAATTTCTCAAAAGTATCCTTTATCTCTTTAGGTACCTCATCCCAGCTTGTTTCTGCTCTATCGCTAGCTCGTAAGAAATATGTAATTTCATCAAATTTTATAAATGATAGGTCAGGTCCCCATTTTGGGTTTTCTAACTCTAAAAATTTCTTATAACTTTTTAGACGAAAATCTAACATCCATTGTGGTTCATTCTTATATTTTGAAATTGCACGTACAATCTCTTCATTAAGTCCTTTACCGGTATTAATTACTGGTGTGTTTTCTGTTCTAAATCCGAATTTATAATCACCAACAATGGCATCTATCTTCTTTTTGTTGTCGTCCATCATTTGCTTTTATCCTCCTTTATTTTTTTTAATCCCATCTCCGCAGCTTTCCATGCCAATGTTGCACACTTAATTCTTGCTGGAAATTGTGAGACACCTTGATATACAATAGCATCTCCTTTTAGAATATCTGGATTAAACGGATATCCTTTTATAAGTTCATAAAACTCATGAATAATTTGATCTGCTTTTTCTACTTCTTGATCTTTTAAAGTTTGGCTCATCACGCTTGCACTTGAACAACATATAGAGCATCCAGTTCCTTGATGTTTGATATCAGTAATTTTATTGCCTTCTACTTTGAGTTGTACTGTCATCTCATCACCACAACTTGGATTATTTAAATGAATAGTGACATAGTTCGGATCAGCAACAAATCCTTTATTTTTAGGGTTTTTATAATGATCCATAATAACTTGTCTATATAATTGTTCGATATTCATGATTGCCTCCTTTAAAATGATAAAAAGAAATCTTTTGCTGCTTTAATACTAGATATCAATACATCACAATCTTGTATATCATTATAAATATGAAATGATACTCTAAGTGTTGAATTAACACCTAGAAAACGTGATACGAGTTGTGCACAATGATGTCCCGCTCTTACACTAACTTGATATTGATCAAGCATTGTAGCAATATCATGCGGATGAACATCATCGATATTAAATGTTATCGTTGATATATCAGCATTTTTGTTATATATGGTTATACCTTCAATTTTTTCTAATTGTTCAATGGTATATTTTCTTAAATTCATCGTATGCTCATGGATATTGTCATATCCAATTTTTTTGATGTAATCAATAGCTGCAGAAAGTCCAAGTGCGCCACTGATAACAGGAGTCCCAGCTTCAAACTTTAAAGGTGCTTCTTTGTATGTCGCATGATCTTTAAATACTTGATCTGCCATTTCTCCACCAAATTCAACAGGTTCTAACATATTTAGTAATTGACTCTTTCCAAATAAGACTCCGACACCAGATGGACCAAACATTTTATGTCCTGAAAAAGCTAAAAAGTCAACATCAAGCTTTTTAACATCCACTTGCATATGTGGTACAGCTTGAGCAGCGTCTAAAATGACAATAGCGCCGTTTTTATGGGCAAGCTCTATGATTTCCTCTATTGGTGTTAAATACCCCATAACGTTCGAAACATACGTGATAGCAACCACTTTAGTATTTTTAGTTAAAACTTTTTTAAAGTTATCAACCGTAATTCTACCTTCATCGGTTAATGGGATATAAACAAGGTTAGCTTTAGTCTTTTTAGCAGTTGCCATCCATGGAAGGATTGAAGAATGATGTTCAAGTTCTGTTGTAATTATTTCATCGTTCTCTTCTAAAACTTCACGATATGCATATGCAATCATATTAAGTGATGAGGTAGTACCTCTTGTAAATATAATTTCATCATTATTTGCATTAATAAACTTAGCTGCATTTACTCTAGCTGCCTCGTAGAGTCTGGTTGCTTCATAAGCTAAATCATATGCGCCACGATGCACATTGACACCAAGCGACTGATAATAATGGTCTAAGACATCAATCACTGGTTTTACCTTGAGTGATGATGCCGCAGAATCTAGATATGTTAATTTTGGTTGATTTTCGTAAATTGGAAAATCCTGTCTTATTTGTTTTACATCAATCATATTCTTGAGTTTACGAGACTCACAAATCTTTCTCTTAATGGTTCATCATCGATTTCATCAATGATTGGTTTTAAGAAACCATTAATAATCAGTTTTTCAGCTTGTTCTCTTGTTAATCCTCTACTTTGTATGTAATAGAGTTGTTCTTCTTCGATTTTACCGATGGTTGCACCGTGACCGGCTTTCACATCGTATTCATCAATTAGTAAAATTGGATTAACTTCAACTACTGCCTTATCTGAAGTGATAATACCTTTTAAGGTTTGGAAAGCATTTGCGTTCTTCATACCTTTCTCAATTTTTTCAACACCATTTAATATAATTTTACCGTTCTCATTTGCGATACCGATATTTGTCATATTGCCATATGTGTTTGGAGCTTTATGCACAATTAATACATCAATATTTTGAATATGATGATCGGATGATAGTGCAATTGCTCTCATATTAACTTCAGCGCCTTCGCCAATAAGATCAACATGCATTTTTGCATCTAAAACATTACTTACAAAACCACCAATTAGGTTTAATGATGCATATCTCTCTGCTGTGAAATAATGTTCTAACAATGCTTTTTTACTGCCTAGTTCACTAACTAGTAAATACTTTACTTTACTGTTTTCTTTTGCAATCAAGTTAAGTTTATAAGTGTTTTCTAATAAATCTTGACTAGCAATTTCTAAAATTATTTTAATACTTGTATTTTCTGAAACAACAATAGTCAAAGCTTCGTTGTTATTATCTTCTAATGTTATTTTAATCGTATCTTGATATTGGTTATTTTTAGGGATAGTAAGTACTTGATCTTTAAATGTGAAATCATTTGGAATACTAGATGTTATCTCATGATTCTTAATAACGATTGATTCCATTATGATTCCTCTACTTCAAAATCAATACCCAATTCATCTTTAATCCATTCATAACCATTTTTATCAATCTTTTCAATTAATTCTTGTCCACCACTTAACACGATTTTCCCATCAATCATGATATGAACATTTGTTGGATGAATGTGATCTAAGATTCTTTGGTAATGTGTAATTAGGATACATCCAAATTCATCATTAACCATATCATTTACATTTTCGCCAACTATCTTTAAAGCATCCACGTCTAAACCTGAATCAATTTCATCTAGAATTGCAAATTTAGGTTTCAATACTTTTAACTGAAGAATTTCATTTCTTTTTCTTTCGCCACCACTAAAACCTTCGTTTAAATAACGATGTGCTAGATCAGGACGCATCTTTAATTCTTCGACCATTTTTTCATATTTTATCGCAAAATCAAATAAGCCCACTTCTTTACCTGAAGTCGCTTTTAATGCTTGACGCATAAAATCACTATTTGTAACACCTGGAACTTCTGCAGGATATTGCATCGCTAAGAATAATCCAGCGCGTGCTCTTTCATCAACTTCCATGTCTAAGATGTTTTCTCCGTCTAAAAATGCTTCACCATCTGTGATTTCATATTTTGGATGTCCCATAAGTGCACTAGCTAAAGTAGATTTACCTGTACCATTAGGTCCCATAATTGCATGAACTTCACCTGAATTAACGGTTAGATTTACACCTTTTAATATTTCTTTACCTTCAATTTCAACATGAAGATTTTTTATTTCTAATTTTGCCATAATGACCTCCTTATTTACCATTACCATTATAAACTATTTAGATAAATATATCTAATTATATGCTAATTGATACCTATTAAAATAGGTAAACGTTTTCAATGAAAATTTTATGTAAATTTACATTTACTTACAATTTTTTATGTTATTATGAGTGTGTAGTTGTTGATCCTTTTAAATATCAGCTTACTGCAATTAATGTATTTTTCTCCCAAAATACAGCGTTAACCTAACGCTTGGTAATATTTGGACTGCCATCCACGGATATTATCATAAAAGGTTACTCCCTTAAAAAATGGACTTCCCTTTAGGAGTCCTTTTTTTTACTTTATTCAAAGAGCTCATGGACATTTTATCATCTTCATGATATCATAAAATATGCATATAACAAAATAATATAATAATCTAAAAGTAGGTGTAAAATTTATGCTAGACAAAAAAAGTAATAAGCTATCGTTATTAACGATATTAGTTGGAACAATTTTACTATTTGATGTTGGTACAATCATATCAAATATATATATTGCCCCAATTTTAGAAGGTTATGGTTTACCCGATATTTTCATATATTTGAAAACAATTATCTTCTTATTCATCTTCATTATTTTGCTATTGTGGCAAAATAACCATACGTTTAATTTTACGAAGTCAAGTTTAAGAATTATGGTTTATCTGGGATTCTTTACAATTGTTGCATACTTCTTCAGTTTATTCATGTATAAGTATATTTTAATTTATGATACAGCTGAAATTATAAGAAACAACATTCTTTATGGAAACCCTAATCTGGTATTTGATTTTTCTGCAATGAACTACAAAACTTTGTCTTATATCTCTACCATTTTTGGAGGATTTAATTCAGAGGCTATCCTATTTGTTGAAGCTCTTGCTTTTCAAGCACTTTTATTTAAGACAAAAGATTTAGAAATCCTAGAAGAAAAGAAACATCAATATGATATTTTCCTTTTTGATCCTTTAGTTCCAATTCTATTTATTATTGCCAGTCTTGTTGCATTCTTATCTATAAATATATTTACTTTTAGATATGATGACTTAGGCTCAATCGAAATGGGTATCTCAATTTTTGGATTTATTGTTGCACTATCTGGTATTTCTCCAGCGTTAAACTTATATAAATCTAGAAGTGATGCTGTATCAAAATCATTTTTCAAAGGTACATACAAACTCTTACTTATTCTAACTGTTGTTTCAGTTCTTACATTTATCTCTTTAGTTGTAATAAATATTTTATTTATTGACCTAGGTAGAGGTAGCTACAGAATTATCACATCATTTATCGGTTTGATTGTAAGTATTGTTTTAGGTGTTAAAATATACTTAAAAATGAGTTTAGATAATAAATAACTAGTAAAGAGCTTTATCACTAGATAAGGCTCTTTTTATATCTAGATATTACAAAAAAAGTGCTCTTCGCAGAGCACTTTTATCATTTATAAAACTTTTTTAATTTCTTCAAGATGATATTTATAGTAAAGGCTTGGACTATATGTATCCGAATACAACATGACTGCAATATTAGATGGTCTATAAAGTCCTACATTAATCGTTGAAATGATATAGTGTTTTGTTCTTACAAAAAGAATTTCTTTAATTTGATCTCTTGTTTTATCGTCTAATTCACTAATTTCTTTAATTTGTGTAATGATAATGCGATTAACTTTTTTCTTTTCTCTAAATAGTTCATCTCTAAGTTTATTGATTTCATCATCAACTCGATCTAAATAGAAATCAGCATTTTTATTTTTGATGTAAACCATAACAGTTAAAATGTTGTTTCTAAAGATCTGTTTGATATGATCTTTACTGATTTTATAGTAAATGATGTATGTTTCTGTATCTTGATAGCGATCATAGTTATTTTTTCTAAATATGTCTTGTGCCTGATTAAGATTTGCTAAATGATTAATTGGTATGGGACTGCCTTCATTAGATCGTATTTTAACTAAATATGACATATGCGTAATTTGATCAAACTTATTTTTAAATAATCCCGTTATTAAAATCATCAATATAAACATAGCTATCAAAATCGAATAAATGATATTGTAGTTTACACCTAAATAAACCATAACTAAAACGCTAGCAACTATGATAGCAACAATAACTAAAATATATAAAATTAGTAATCGTAAGAATTGTCTATTAATCTTTTTGATATCACTCATGACATTGCTACCACCGTTAAAATAATACTTATGACTACGATTACTCCTGAAGCTATGAATGCTTCGAGGAATATTGTTGTTTTTATCTGTACACTTCTTTCATCTTTATAGTCACTAAATTTTGGATAATTCTGTCTAAATGACGTGGAAACAAAAGATCTGAAAGCATAGTTGAAACCATGAAAGAACTTATAAGCCTGTGTCATCGCTATAATCGTAGGCAAAAATGTAATCATACCTATGACAAATAGTGCATTTGCTGCATTTCCAACAACGTATGTAGACCCATAAATCCAAAGATATAACAGAAATGATACAACAAGCAACATTAAGAAAATTAGTATTAATCTAAAAATTTTCATTATGATTTAGCTTGAGCCATGTATTTATTGAATTCTTCTGTATTACATAATACAAAATGATCTGGTTCAATTTCTCTTAATATTGGTGTTTCTTTAGAATAGTCATGTGATTGTGCTGGGTTATATCTTTCAGTTTTACCTCTTTGTTGTTCAAAAAGTGGATCTGGTTGTGGAATTGAGGCCATTAATGAAAGTGTATATGGATGCATTGGATTATTGAAAATCTTTTCTTTATCTCCAATTTCAACAATTTTACCAAAATACATTACAGCTAAGCGATCACTAAAGTACTTAACAACAGATAAATCATGTGCAATAAACATGATTGTAATACCTTTTTGTTCTCTTAAATCATTAAGAAGGTTAATAACTTGTGCTCTAATTGAAACATCTAACGCTGAAATAGGTTCGTCAGCAATAATAAATGATGGTTCTACAACAAGTGCACGTGCTATACCAATACGTTGACGTTGTCCACCACTAAATTCATGTGGATAACGACTCGCATGCTCAGGTACTAAACCAACTGTCTTAAGAGCTTCTTTGACTCTAACGTCAATTTCTTTTTCGTTTTTATATCCGTTAATTCTTAATCCTTCTGCAATAATTTCTTTAACTGTCATTCTTGGATTAAGCGATGCAATTGGATCTTGGAAGATCATTTGCATCTTACGCATTAACAATTTATTCTTGTGGATAAGACTATATTTTAGATTACCTAAATCTTGTTTACGTCTTAAATTGTTAAGTTTTAATTCTTTTTTTGTATTATTAAAGTTTTCTACAAGATCTTTATGTTCTTCTTTAGCCTTTGCAAGAGCATCTTTATCATCTTTTGACAGTTGGTTTAAGTTTTTTTGAGATTTTTCTACTTGCGCTTCTAAATCCTTAACTTTAGCCTTCAGGTCAATTTCATGTTGATTATACGTTTGATTAATTTGCTTGTACTCTGCATAGTTTTGAACATTTTTCTTGATTTCGCCAGCATCATCACTGATGACGCTCTCAAATTTTTTATCTTTTTTGGCTTGTCTATAAACTGTTAGAGATTCATTTTTAGATTTCTCGTATTCAGCTCTAACTTCAGTTAATTTTTCATCATGTAATTCTTTATTAATCACTTGATTATTTAAACTTTGTTGAAGTTTTTCTAAAGCAGCTCTTTTTGTCTCTTTAGCATTACTCATGTTTTCTAAATGAGTTTTTTTAGCAGCTTTAACATCACTTACGATACGCGTTCCATGAAAGAACACTTCTCCACCACTAGAATTATAAAGTTTGATGATAGTTCTTCCGGTAGTAGTTTTACCACAACCAGATTCACCAACCAATGAAAAAACTTCGCCTTTATAAATCGTAAATGATACGCCATCAACAGCTTTGTTATACATTTTGTTGCGACCAGAACCTAATTTAAAATGTTGCTTAAGTCCCTCAACTCTTAAAATTTCTTCTCTTTTTTCGCTCAATTTTCTTCACCTGCACTCGTAACTTTATTTGTTTTGGACTCATTTGCTCTTGCTTTTGCATCTGCCTTATATTTTGTTATTCTTTCTTGGATAATTTTAGGCATTTCAATCTTAGGTGCTTGTGGGTGTAAGAGCCATGTTGCAGCATAATGTGTCTCACTCACCTTAAAGAATGGTGGTTGTTCTTCAAAGTCAATCTTTAATGCAAACTGATTTCGATCAGCAAATGCGTCACCTTTAGGTGGGTATAACATATCAGGAGGTGTACCTGGAATAGATAATAATTTTTCTTTAGTATCTAAGTCAGGAACACTTGATAATAGTGCCCATGTATAAGGGTGTTTTGGATCATAGAAAATATCACTTGCAGATCCATACTCAACTATTTTTCCAGCATACATTACAGCTACTCTATCAGACATATTCGCAACAACACCAAGGTCATGCGTAATAAAGATAACAGATAAGCCACGTTCTTTCTTAATCTTTTTAATAAGATCAAGAATTTGTTGCTGAATAGTAACATCTAACGCTGTAGTAGGTTCATCACAAATTAATAATTCAGGACCTGCTGTTAATGCAATCGCAATAACGATACGTTGTCTCATACCACCTGAAAATTGGAAAGGATATTGAGTAAAACGTTTTTCTGGTTCAGGAATACCTACTTCATTCATAATAGTGATCGCACGTTCATAAGCTTCTTTTTTAGTCACTTTAAAACGGCGTTTATATACTTCACTATGATTTTTTAATTCTTCTTTAGCTTCTTGATAAGCTTTTAGTGTTGATTCATAAGTTGGACTTGATGCATCAAGTTTTGCTAAAGTGTCTTTTTTCTTATTAAGATCATCTTGAAGTGCAGCATATGAAACTTTTTCTTCTGCTTTTACTTCTGCAATTTCTTGTTTAATTTGAATTTTAGCAGCTTTTTTAGCTTCTAAATACTTAGCTTTTAAACCAGGAAGATCTTTTTTAAGTTCTTCAACTTTTTTATGTGTTTTTACTTTTACTGCTTTAATTTTTTCCTTTTTTTCAACTTTTGAAAGTTCATCATTACGACTGATTTCAAAAACACGGACATCTTTATCTTTTTTAAGTAATTTTATTCTAGTTTCTAGATTTAAATAATCATGAAACTCATTGTGATATAAATCTCTAAAGCGATTTTTGAAACGATGTCCACCAACAAGCATAGCCTCAGTAATTTGCTTACCAACTCTCATTGTAGGATTTAAACTTGATAGTGGATCTTGGAAGATCATACCAACTTTACTACCTCTAATTTTATGAAAGTTTTCTTCTGAAAGCTTAGCTAAATCTTGATTTGCATATAAAATTTCACCATCATCGATATTACCATTCTTAGCTAAAATACCCATAATCGCACGATTGGTTACTGATTTACCAGAACCTGATTCACCAACGATTGCAAGTGTTTCACCTTTGTATAGATCAAATGAAATATCTCTAACTGCTCTAACTAATCCGTTAGGCGTTTTAAAAGATATGGCTAAATTATTAACCTCTAATATTTTTTCTTTATTCATATTATTCACTACCTCTCAACTGTGGATTTAATGCATCACGAAGAGCGTTACCAAACATATTGAAAGTAATCATTAGGATTGCAACAATAATTGTTGGAAATACAACTAACCAAGTATTACCTGAAAGAATTTGTTCTTGCCCATCTTTTAGGATAACCCCAATTGATGTACCAGTTAATTCGATTGGCCCGATGGTTAATCTTTGTCCATTACCAATACCAAATCCTAAATATGATAAGTTAACTTCTAAGAAGATAACTGATGGAATACTTAGAATAACACGTGTTACAATAGTTCCTAAAGCATTTGGCAAGATATGTTTGAAAATAATTCTACCGTCTGTCGCACCTAATGTTCTAGCTGCTAAAACATATTCTCTACCTTTGTATCGGTAGAACTGGAATCTTGTGACTTTTGCTGCTCCTATCCAACCGTCATAAATCATGAAGATTAGCAGAGCTAAGAAACCGGGACCAACGAGTACTGTAATGATACCAATCATCGTAATTTGCGGGAAACTTCCCCAAATATCCAAGAATCTTTCCATGAGCATATCAACTTGACCACCATAATAAGCACTTGTAGCACCCCATATAACACCTAAAACGATGTTAATAGCTGCTGCCATGAAACCTAGTAATAATGATGTTCTAAGCCCTAGCCAAATAAGTGTAAATAAATCTTTACCAAATACATCAGTACCAAATAAGAAGAATGGAACATTTTCAAAACCTAGTGCATAAGTACCTTCAACCATAACAAAGTAATTTGTATTAGTTTTTCCTGTACCTGGAACTAAGACTGTTTCTTTTCCTGTTACTTCTGTGATTGGAAATCCTTCACCGAAAGTCCATTGGTTAGGAACATCACTATATTCTATTGATTCTTCCATGCCTGGATTGTCAGCTAATAATCTTAGATACTCAGATTCACCAATGGTTTGTGCACGATCTCTAAATAATGCTGCATATGAATCATAGACAAATGAAGCTCTTGTCATCACTGCATCTTCTCTGCTAAAACGTCCATTTTCAAGTTGTGAATCAATTACAAATATTGGCGCAACCGCTAGTGGATAGCCACTAAATTCAGCAGTTACTTCACCGTTATATAAAATGCTAACAGAATTTAATGTTATAAATTCACTACCATTTTCGCTAGTTTCTGGTAATTTATGTCTTAAAACTATATATCCTGTTGAAGTTGCTGTTAAAGTATCCATAGGATTGATTGATTTCACACCAGTTGTAGAAATCTCGCCTAATTTTACAAGTTCATCATAAGATTCAAAATCAGCAGGGATATTACTTGTTGAAAAATAAACTTCTAAAATACCTGTAGTATCTAAATCAGTGATATCTATTTCAATTGTCGAACCGTTTGTTAACACAAATGGTGTGTATTCGAATTCTTCAGTTGTTAGGTTATATTCACTATTTGCAATAACAATACCATAAGCTATTTTTTCAAAATTGACATATAAAACGTTTGTTCCACCAACATATTTAGCATCGCGTTCTGTTCCAACAATAGTATCATTTGTAAGAGTATCCATATAAATGAACTCTTTTTGGAAACGGTCAGTTGGATAGCCAAGACCCGTAACAGGATCAATGGTATCGTAATCAATAGGTTGATTTAAATATTCATTTGTTCCATCTAAAATACCAATTTTTTCTAAAATTGGAACTCTTGGTGGTAATGTTTTTAATTGTGAGTTCGTTTGCGAATATAAACGCTCAGGTGTAAGGATAGGTACAAAAATTGACATCAGAATAAATATAGCTAAAATTATTGTAGCAATTACATTATATTTATTCTTTGTAAATCTAAGCATAGCATCTTGAAAATAGCTTAATTGTTTTGTCTTAAGCGGTTTATCAAGTAATCTTTCGTCTTCTTGGACTAATTTAAAATAATCTTTTGAGTATTCTTTTTCCATTATTTTTTAGCCCCCATTCTGATTTGTGGATCGATAATGCCATATGTTAAGTCAACGATCAGAACTGTAATTAGACCAATAGTGCCATAAAATGCACTTGAAGCCATAATAACATTATAATCATAGTTACCTTGTGCTAAAGCTTGTAAGGTAACACGACCAACACCTGGAATACCGTAAACTCTTTCCAAAATAAACGAACCACCTAATAAGGCTGCGAAAGAACTTATTATGATTGGAACCATTGGAACTAATGAGTTTCTAATTGCATGTCTTAAAACAGCTTGAGTATGACTCAAACCTTTAGTTTTCGCTAATAAAACAAATTCCGAAGTTAATACTTCTGAAAGTTCAGCGCGTAATAGACGAGTTAAACCAGCGATTGCAGGTAGACCTGCAGCAGCTACTGGAATTACAAAGCCTACAGCAATTTCCCTAAATGATTGTAGGGCAACCAACGGGAATCTAGATGGTAAAAATCCACCCATTTGATAACTAAATATTATAATTAATAACAAAATAAATACTAAACTTGGTACAGATAAAAATACCATGATTACAATCTGCATAATATTATCTACTATAGTATCTTTCTTTAAAGCTGCAATAATACCAAAAGCAAATCCAAATGGTAAGTAAAACAGCAATGTAGCGATATTTAAATAAAATGTTATTGGCATTCTTTCAGCAATTATTTTAAATGCTGGATAATTTACTCTTACTTTTGTGGATGTACCCCAATCCCAATCAGTAAGTACATTGTCTAGCCATCTTATATATTGTTGAGGAATTGGCACTCTATAAAAGACCTTTAATACGTTACTATCCCTTACAGGTTCAACAATAAATACAGTTTTATTAATACCTGGATCATTTGCACGAATACTGTTAACGATAGCTACTTCTTCAGGGTCATTTTTATCATAGTATTCCGCAATATAATAACCGTCAGAGACTTGTTTTTCTAGCCATGTGTCTTTGTCTTCATTTTTAGTTGGTGGATATTCAGGGGCAAGTTTCAGCAACATAAAGGTAATTGTTAATGTTGTGAAAAGAATAATGAATATCCAAATAACTCTTTGAATAATGTATTTTGTCATTTCATCTCTTCCTTACTTTTTTCATTTATTATATCATAATTCATGTGTTATTACACCATATTTATGAAATAAATATAATAGCACATGAATTTGATATATAAAGCATAATAAGGGGGGCCATATGTACATGTAATCCTATATGGCTCCCCTATTACTTTATTTAATTATTTTATAAATTGTATCTATTTATTACTGTGTTAGATCAGTTAATTATAACCAATACCAACCAATGTAGTAATCACCAATGTGAAGAACTACAACAGCATCTGACCAACCTTCAACCCAAGTAGTTGCATATACTTCAGTGTATGCAGCAGGTGCACCAACTAGAGCAGCAACATCTGCGATTGTAAGTAATGTTGGATAAGATCCAGCAATGTAAGCATCTGCTACTAATTCAGCTTCACTAAGAGGTCCTATTGCTTCTGATAAGTTATAGTTACCATAATTAGCGTAAATATAATTTTGAATTGCAGTTTCAGCATCTGTAGCTAAACCTAATTGTTGATATAATTCATATGCGCCATTTTCTACAGAAGCAACGAATAAGTAATTCTTACCACTTTCAGTTACAGCGATATAAGCAACTAATTCATCGAATCCTTCTTCAGCAGCGATATTAGCAAGTGTATCACCTAAGATGTACTCAGCTAATTCAGCTCCATCAGATGTAGTGTCAAGAGCTTCACCACTCATATCAAGATATGCAGAAATTAGATCTTCGACAGTAGGGAATGCAGTTTGTTCAATACCATCTTTAACATATACTTTACCAACTAGTGCTTCAACTAATGCGTTGTAGCCCCATCTTTCATAAACTAATTCGCCATCTAAGTTGTTATAAGCAACTGGAATTAATGGAGTTGTAGTATCAATACCCCAGTTAAGAGTAAATCCACCACGGTTATCATCACTAAATACGTCTAAGAAACTTGGAGCATCTAGTAATGAACCACTAATACCACCGATACCTAAGTCAGTAGCACCTGGCATCATATAGTCATAATAGTTATTTGGGAAAGCAACGTCATTAACAGTAATGATAATCTTAACAAAGTTTTCATCATCTACTAATAAAGCTTCGTATTGTTCTTTAATATTAGCAACCATAGCTTGTGCACTTGTGTTACCACTTGATGCATAAGTAAGTACTAATTCAACTTCAGTATAATTACTTGCAGTACCTGCAGTATAGTAACCATCTGAGATTGCTTGTTCAACAGCATCCTTGAATAAGTCTAAAGCAACATCTGGGAAGTAACCGAATGAGCTACCACCAAAATCTTCAAGAATTGCTTGACCTGCTTCACCACCACGAACTGACAATCCTGATTCACCATCTAGGAAGTAAGTTGAAGTGAATAGTGTAAACGCTGGTAAGTATGTACCTACAACATTTACAGCAGCTTCATAACGGTCAAAACCATACATCAATGCTTGTCTCATTGGAGTATACATTAAGATTGGTTCTGGAACGTAAGTTTCATCAATTGCGTTACCAGGAGTATTTTCAATGTAAGCATCTCTGTTTGCTTCTGTACCAAATGCGTTGATTTGTAATCTCCAAGTAGTTGGATCTGGTGCAACTTTAATTCTTGGGTCATTTGCATAATTTTGAAGTTCTGCAGAAGGTACTGACGCACTTTCTAAACGACCAGCTAAGAACTCTTGGAATACTTGGTTAGAGTCATCAATATATGTATATTGTCTACCAGTGTAGTAATACATATTTGCATCTGGATGTAATTCATTTTTCTTAAATACTAATAATTGACCTGGAGTCCAAGTTTCAAAATAGTAAACACCACTTGCAGCAACCTTAGTTGGGTCTTCGCCGTATGTTCCACCATCAGTTGGATCACCATATTTTTCAAATAATTGTTGATTAATTGGAGTTAATACGCCGCCTGCAAATCCGTATAATACGTCAAATGCAGCTTTTTCAGAAACATATTCTAACTCAATTGTATAATCATCAAGCATCTTAATACCTACATCAGCCCAGTCAGCTGCGCCATCTAAGTATTCAGCAGCATTCTTAATACCTTGAGATACAAAGTCGCCACCACCAGTTCTAGCTCTGAACCAGTCATTGTCTAATGCATATTTCCATGTCCAGATATAATCATTAGCATCTAGTTCTTCATAACCAGCAGCTAAACCAGATAAATCTGTTTGTGGATGGAATTTCCATTGAAGATCATCTCTTAATGTGATAGTCCATTTTTTAGCATACATTTTACCATTAATTTCTTCACCATTAATAGGTTGTGGTAATGATTCTGCTAATTCTGGTAAAATTTCATAACCAGTTTTAGAAGCATCAAAGAAGAAATTGTAAAGTCCACCTTTGAATAAATCAGTGAAGTCAGCAGTTGCTGAGTCATCTGCATTCCATGGATTAAGTGAAGTTGGGTCTGTACTGTAAGCAGCACGCCAAGTATATTCACCAGCATTACCATAAGTAGATCCATACATTAATACATTTGAATCATCTTGTGTAAATTGTGAGAATGCAACACCGAATCCCATAACACCGTTATAAGTTTCACTGAATAATTGGACTCTATCAGCATACATAACTCTAGAAGCACCAGTATATAGTGGAACACCAGCATATACGTTTTCTAGTAAGTAACGTTCTGCAGCTGCAAATAGAATGTCTTTATCTTCTGCAGGTAATTTAGAAAGATCAACACCGCTTAAATATTGTGCAAGTGGATAATCTTCTAATGCACGATCATTAACTGTAACACTTCTAGTAGCAGTAGCAACATTATCTGCGCTATCTTTTACTTCATAAACAACTGTATAGTTGCCTACTTCAGTGTTGTCGATGTTATTAGTCTTAACAACGATATCACCAGTTAAATCTCCGTCTTCAGCATCTACAGCGCTAACACCAGCTAGTGGGTCAAACTCATCGAATAATACGATTGCCACAGCGCCTGTACCCGAGAACGTTGGTTTTGCATCAACAGGTACTTCTTCCTCTCCTGGACCACAAGCTACAATTGTAAAACTTGTAAGTAACAGAATAAATACAACAAGCAATTTTTTTGGAAATTTCATTTTCTCTCTCCTTTTCTTTTGAAAATTGATTATGTTTAATTATACCAAAAAATATTTAAAAGTACAATATCAAGCGATAAAAGTATCTGAAAACGTTTTCTGGAGGGTGTAATTTAAACACTTTCTAATCTATTTCATTCTTTTTCAATAATTTTCATTCATTTTCAATGTTTTTTTTAATTATTTAAAATATCAACAATAACATCTTCATCATATAAATCAGCCATATCCAAAACATAATCTGGAACAATACCAAACTCATTACTATTATATATATATGGATCTTCTTCAGTACCACTACCTGTACGATATGCGCTTATATTATTTGAACTCATTGTAAATGCAGTACCGTTTGGTAATAAGATTGGTGTGATTGATGATGCGCCTCCGCCAGATTGAACACCTAAAATTGGGCCTAAATTGTTTTCCATGAAAATTGTAGCTAATGAATTAGCTGCACTAAATGTAACTTTTGAAGTTAATAATGACCAATTTAAGTTTGGATAAGTTGGTGTTCCATTAATCACAACATAACTACTTGATGCGCCACCAGTATCTCCGTCTATACCACTTACTCTAAATGGTTGATCAGTAACAAATCCAACGATACGGTATAATGCACCAACGTTTCCACCAGTATTATATGTTAAATCTAGTGTAACGTTTTGTAGGCTAGGTGATTCAGCTAATATTTTTTCCATTACCATTTCTAGGAAAACTGCACTATCAGAATTCACTAAACCTTCAACATCTACTATTAACGGCCAAGGACTTTCGAAATCTATAGGTTTTTTGTTAACAACGCTGACATAGAACAAATCATAGTCAACATCAAATTCAACTTGAACCATGTAGTCCACTTCACCAACAGTCATCTCATAATAACCATTTTCTTTAGATTTATTTGTTGATGTCTCATCATTTACATAAGTGTAACCAAATGTGATAAGTGCTGCTTCATAAGCATCTTTATCTGCTAATTGTGCACCTTTAATTAATATTTCTATCATGTCATCTTTATCATCGCTTGAGTTGTAGTAGAAAAATTTATTTCCTACTGAAATTGTTGGTAATATTAGTGAAATGTCATCTACACTAAAGACATCAGATGCAATGATTTCATCATATACAGCACTTTCTTCAATATCAGCTGTAACAAAACTATCATATGTTATCATTACTGATGTTTTTGCATCATCTAAGAACCAATATAGTGGACGATTTGCTACAGAACCCCATTTTGCAACGATTTCATCTTGTACATCAAAGAATCCAGTGCCGTCACCTTGATACCAGTTCATACCTCTAGCTCCCAATTGACCTACAGATGTTAACTCTGGACCGCCCCATGTTGATTTATTGAAATATGATGGATATCCATAACTAGTATGAAGTTCATCAATTTGTTTATTAATCATTACAAATAATGCGTCATCAAAATCCTCTGGATCATCAGTTAATAGACCATCGATATTTGATATTAACATATCTTTATAAGTCTCAACTTCCATAATGTCTTTTAATCCATAAAAGTAATCTAGATTAAATGTCAACATATTGAAATTATGGATTACTAAATCAGCTGGCATTTTTGAGTTATTTAATGAAGATGCTTTCATAGTTCTATATTCTACTGAACTAGAATCTGGTAGTGCATAAATACCAAATAATCCGTCATAGTTATAATACACATTATAATAACTAGAGCCTGCAAATAATTGATTGACCATGTAATAAGGAAGTAAAATTTCCTCATTAAAAGTTGTAATATCTAAATTATATTCACTTAAATCATATACAATATCATCTCCTTCATCAAATGAAGCGTCTGGATTGTCATAATCATATTCAATGTGACGCCCATAATTTGTTTCAGTTGAATACACATATGCCCAATAAAATCCTGGATCATTTGTTGTAATAGTATCATCTGCTGCATTTAAAGTAACGATTAAATCATATGTTTCATCATAATCTTCATCATAATATTGATAAAACAATTCTAATGTATCCATAGTTTGAGTAAATGTAAATACTACTTCAGGATCAATAAATCCTTCTAATAAATTTAAAAAATCAATGACATTGACATAAGGAACATTTCCGTCTTCTTCAAAATATAAATCAATACTTCCATCTTCCACATTATATTCTGTTGTAAGATTAGTAAATGGTACCGATCTTGAAGTCATAATTTCTACTTCATCATAAACTGGAACATTAACTGTAAAGGTATGTTCCACTCTAGCAGCATTTAAAGTAAATGTACCTTTAATTTCAGTTGTTGTAGGTGTCGATCCTGCTGGTAAAGGTAGAATAATACCTGCATCTGAAACTTGATTTGAATCACTTTTCCAACTAATTCTGCTTCGACTAATTTCACCTCTAATAGGTAAATTTAATTGATACTCATTAAGATAAAAATCAGCTTCTAAAGCCTCTATATCTTGTTGAATAAGTTCTTCATCTGTTGGACCTTCAGGGACATCTTCTTCCCATAAAGCATTTAGTGTGATATCAGCAATAATTGCTGTTTGAAAATCAAATTCACTTGCTTCATCAGTTATATACCAATAAAGAAATGTATATCCTTCTTTCAAAGGATCAGAGGGTTGAGCAACTGTTTTATTTTCTTCAACTTCTATTGAAGTAACTTCACTACCTCCATTTGAATTAAACGTAACTACATATGTTACTGGATCTACAGGATCCACTGGATCTTCCGGTTCTTCAACTGTATCACAAGCAATCAGTGCAAACACCGTGATTAGCATTAAGATAGCAAAAGAAAACCTTTTAGTAAAAGTTCGACTCATGTATAATTGTCCTTTCTATATCTTTTATACTATTTTAATCTTTTTTGTCTAAAAGTCAAAGCATTTATTGTAAAAAAAACTGCATCACGTATAAAATACGTCATACAGTTTTAAATTTATGTTTTATTCTTGTTCTTCTAGTGAGTAATCCATAGCTAAATATCTTTGATACATCTTCCAACGTTTCTTAGCATCTTGCATATTTTTATCAAGTAATTCAGATGCATGATCTGGGTTGATTTGAGCTAATTGTGAATATCTAGCTTCGTTTAATAGATAATCATGATATTTATCCCATACTGGAGGTCTACTATCTACTTGGAAAGGATTCTTTCCTTCAACTTCTCTTCTTGGATCAAATCTAAATGTTGGCCAGTATCCGCATTCAGTAGCAAGTTTAGCTTGTGCAAATGAATTTGTTAATCCACCTTTAATACCATGTTCAATACATGGTGAATAAGCGATCACAATTGATGGACCATCATAGCTTTCAGCTTCTTTTAATGCTTTAACAACTTGAGCTTGTGAAGCACCATGAGAAATTTGAGCAACATAGACATGTCCATAACTCATAGCGATTGCTGCTAAGTCCTTTTTCTTAGTGTTCTTACCAGCAGCTGTAAATTTAGCAATTGAACCTGTAGGCGCTGATTTAGATGATTGTCCACCTGTATTAGAGTATACTTCTGTATCTAAAACAAGTATGTTAACATCTTCGTTATTAGCCATAATATGGTCAATACCACCATAGCCAATATCGTATGCCCAGCCGTCACCACCTAAAATCCATTGTGAGACTTTAGAGAAGTAATCTTTGATGTCAAGTAAATCTTTAGCAAAAGGTTTATCAATTTTTTCAAGAGCTGCAACCATTTGTGGTTTAAGCTTTCTTGTGATTTCTGCACTCTTTCTATTTTCAATCCATTCTTTAGCTAATCCTTGTAAATCTTCAGGCATTTCTTCTAAATGGTCAAATAATAAACTTTGAACTCTATCTCTTACTGTTTCATATGCAATTCTCATACCGAAACCAAACTCTGCATTATCTTCGAATAATGAGTTTGCCCATGCTGGACCAAAACCTTCAGCGTTTGTTGTATAAGGTGTACCAGGGAATGACCCACCATAAATTGATGAACATCCTGTTGCATTTGCAATCACTAAATGATCTCCATATAATTGAGTAAGTGCTTTAATATATGGTGTTTCACCACAACCTGCACATGCTCCAGAGAATTCAAATAATGGTTGTCTAAAGCTTAAGTTCTTAGGATTGTTATCTCCAAGATCTTTATATGTAACTTCATTGAAGAAATAATCTGCTTTTTCTTGAGATCCACTAGCAAGTTCGTCTCCGATTGGAACCATTGCAAGTGATTTTTCTTTAGTAGGACATACTTCTACGCAGACACCACATTCTGTACAATCAAGTGTTGAAACTTGGATTGAGAATTTATATCCTTGTACATCTTTACCTTTAGCATCAATAAATTTAGATCCTTCAGGCGCATTTGCTACTTCTTGTTCATCAGATAAGAATGAACGGATTACACCATGTGGACATGCGAATACACATTGATTACATTGAATACAGTTTTCGCTTCTCCATTCAGGTACGTAATTCGCAATACCGCGTTTTTCATAAGCTGTAGATCCATTTTCCATGTGTGCATCTTCATAACCTAAGAATGCTGATACAGGAAGTGAATCACCTTCGATTGCATTAACGATATCTGCTATTTTTCTTACAAAATCAGGACGGCTATCAGTATTTACATCTGGTGCATCAATTAATGTTGCCCATTCTGATTTAACATCAACTTCAATTAAATTCTTATATCCCGCATCGATAGCATCTGCATTCATCTTAACGATTGCATCACCTTTACGGCCATAAGTTTTTTTAGCATAAGATTTCATTAACTCATTTGCTTCTTTTGCATCCATTAAATGTTCATTTAACTTAAAGAATGCTGACTGCATAATAGTATTAATTCTTCTGCCCAATCCAATTTCATAAGCTAAATCAACAGCATTGATGATATAAAATTTAGCTTTTTTAATTGCCAATTGACGTTTAACTTTGTTAGGTAATAAACCTTCAATTTCTTCTTTAGGTGTTTGTGTGTTAAGTAAGAATGTTCCACCTTGTTTTAATCCTTTTAGCATGTCATATTTTGTAAGATATGTATCTGTTGAACATGATACGAAATTAGGATAGTTTACTAAATAAGTTGAACGAATAGGTTTATCAGAAAATCTTAAATGCATACGAGTAACACCACCAGCTTTTTTAGAGTCATATGACGCATAAGCTTGTGAATATAATGTCGTGTTATCACCAATAATTTTCGTGATGTTTTTAGATGCTCCAACTGTACCATCTGAACCTAGTCCGAAAAATAATAATTCAGTTACATTTGCATCTGTTAAATCTAATTCTTTATCGAATGTTATTGATGTGTGTGATACATCATCATCAATACCAATAGTGAATTTATCTTTTTGTGGGCCAGCCATGTTTTCAAATACTGAAACGATCATTGCTGGTGTAGTATCCTTAGATGATAGACCATATACACCACCTAAAATAGTTGGTGCTTTATCAGTGTTATAATAAATTGATTTAACATCTAGGTATAATGGATTCCCTGTAGCTCCTGGTTCCATTGTTCTATCTAAAACAGTAATTTTCTCAACTGTTTTAGGCATTTTATCTAAGAAATATTTTGCGCTAAATGGACGATATAAATGAACAGTTAATAACCCAACTTTTTTACCATTTTCTACTAAATAATCAATAGATTGTTTTGCAGATTCACAGACTGAACCCATCGCAATAACAATATCAGTAGCATCTTTATCGCCATAATATGTGAATGGTGCATAATCTCTACCAGTCACCTTAGAGATTTCTTGCATATAATCATTTACAATATCTGGTACTGCTTCATAAAATGATGATTGTAATACTTTCGTTTGAAAATAAACGTCATCAGATTGTGCAGTTCCTCTTGTTACAGGTCTTTCAGGGTTTAATCCTTTAGATCTGAATTTTGCAACCATATCTTTGTCTAACAAACGATCAAATACATCATAGTCTAATACTTCAATTGATTGAACTTCATGAGAAGTTCTAAATCCATCAAAGAAATGAACAAATGGAAGACTTGATTTAATTGCTGCTAAATGTGCAATACCTGCTAAATCCATTGAAGATTGAACAGATGTTGATGCTAAGAATGCAAATCCTGTTTGTCTTGCTGCCATCACATCTTGGTGATCACCAAAAATTGATAACGCTTGAGCTGCAATTGATCTAGCAGCAACATGAATAACACCTGGTAACATTTGACCAGCAATCTTGTACATGTTAGGAATTTTTAATAATAATCCTTGTGAAGCGGTATATGTTGTTGTCAATACACCCATTTGTAATGACCCATGCACTGTACCTGCAGCGCCTGCTTCACTTTGCATTTCGATAATTTTTACAGGCATACCGAATAAATTCTTTTTACCTGCTGAAGCCCAAAGGTCAACGTATTGTGCCATTGGTGAAGATGGTGTAATTGGATAAATCCCAGCTACTTCTGTAAAAGCGTATGAGCAATATGCTGCCGCTTCATTACCATCCATTGATTTAATAACTTTTTTAGCTACCATGAATACTTCCTCCTGATTCTCGTATTTTTATTTAAATACTTTCAAAATCTCAGCTGCATTCTCTTGTGGAGATGCCTTTTCAAAAACATGTGTAATGATGCCTTCTTCATTTAAAATAAACGTCGATCGATTGACACCCATATATTTTTTTCCATACATGCTTTTTTCAACATATACTTCAAAGTATGAGCATACTTTGATATCTTCATCACTTAATAAGATAAACGGCAAATCATAATCTTCTACAAATTTTTTATGACTTTTTACACTATCTTTAGAAATACCAATGACTACAATATCTTTTTCTTTAAATGCATCATAGTTGTCTCTAAATGCGCAGGCTTGTGTTGTACATCCTGAAGTATTATCTTTTGGATAAAAATAAATGACAATTTTTCTACCTTTATAGTCAGATAAATGGTGTAGATTGCCATAAGCATCGGGCAATGTAAAATCTTGAACTTTAGTTCCTATATTTAACATTTAGTTCCTCCAAATAAGTCGTGAGCATTTACTATATAATATTATAACGCATTTAGCGTTTTTTTTTAAGGGTTTTTTAGAATTTCACATATAATTAATGCAGTTTAAAATCTTTATAAACTTTTACATTTCAAATAAAAAAACGACAAAGTCGCTTCTTTTAAATAGATGGTGCGGGTGACAGGAGTTGAACCTGCACGCCGTAAGGCGCTAGATCCTAAGTCTAGTGCGTCTGCCAATTTCGCCACACCCGCGCAAAAAGAATTATACCTTTTTTTTACAAAAGTGTCAATTCTTTTTTTAAAATATCTTAGATTTTTTGTTTTTGCTTTCTATATATTATATAGCCTATAAAGAGAGGCACTGGGATTAAGGTTAATAAATATAGAGGATTTGTATAAAATGGTTTATTTCCAACAACATCCATTAAAACTCTAGTTTGATAAGTGTCTTGTTCTATTTGATAAGACATATAAACATAATATTGACCTTTTTGATCAGATTTTAAAGCATATTCATTATAATCAATTGAAATATTTGAAGGATTAATGCCTTCACTTTCTAGCGTTTGTTCTAACCAAATAATGATATCAGAATCAGATTTGATTTCTGTTGGTGAGACTGTAATGATATACGTTGGATTAACGTTAAATTCAGGTCCTCTATTATCAATGACATGAATGTATATATCCTTTGTAGTTTTATTAGATGATAAATCAGCTACTTCGATAGTGAGTTGATATACTCCAGGATTTTGAGTTTGCATGTAATTATCATAGATGACAGATATACTTGTAGGATTAACTTTGACATCATCAGTAAATTGGTAATAGCTTAATATATTTTCAGCAGTCATTACAGGGTCGCCGATATATAAATAGAGCTGTGAAGGGCCTTTAATAATTGGATTTGTAGTATCTATCAACTGAACATCAAATGTTTCTGTTTTTTTATTAGCACTAGTATCTATCGCTTCAACAGTTATTTGATATGTTCCAGTTGTAGTTGCTTGCGTGTACGCATCATGAATCACATTTAGATTTTGATATGTTAAATTATCAACATTATCATTAACGATTATATATGATAACAAAGTGTTTATATCGACTTTATTTGATAATTGAATTTGAAGTGGTTGATTGACATAAATGTTTGGTGGCGTTAAATCTTTAACTGATATTGACAATAAATATCGTTTAGAAATGAGATTATATACTGCTTCAAATTCCATAGTATACGTTCCAGGTAATTTCTGGCTTGGTGTATAAGTATCATTAATTACATTTACTAATACACTTTGTCCCAGTGGATTAGTTGCTGTGATATATGTTTTTATAGTTTCACTACTTGGTAAATTATCATAGTTAATATTCATGTTGCCATAATATGTGGTTTGATCATCTTGACTTAAATATGGTTCATAACCAGGAAAATCATTGTATGTACCTTCATATAATATAATTTCATAATTGGGTAAAAGATGTGATGTAGGCATGAATAAATCTTCGATATATAATAAGTTATCACCAGGAATTACTGAGGGTGCAATGGTAACATATGCTCTTTGATTCACTTCATCTTTATAATATTCTGGTTCAGAAACTATACCTGATGGTAAGTGTGTCAAATTGAGTGCTTTAGTATCTATCGTATCATATAAATCTCTCAAAAATGCTTTACTCATAACAATCGTGTATGTGGTGTTTTCTTTAATGATAAACGATTCTTTCGACTTAAACTGATTAGGTCTATTCGTTTCTATCATTTGATTTAAATCTAAATAGTTTTTTCCAATTGGAAATTGTTCTACAGTCGCATAACTCCTTTCATTAGATAAAATACAAGTTAAACAAATCATAATTAAAAATATACATAATTTTTTCATAGTTTAATTCCTCCTATCTCATAATAAAGAAGAAATATTTTTTTTACTTTTAAAGAAAAAAAAGAAACGATTTATTCGTCTCTGTTTTGTATAAATGGCAGGCCCAGCTGGATTTGAACCAACGATGAGGGAGTCAAAGTCCCTTGCCTTACCCCTTGGCTATGGGCCTATCATAAATATGGGGCGGCTGAAGGGAATCGAACCCTCGCGTGTCGGAACCACAATCCGATGCGTTAACCACTTCGCCACAACCGCCATGTCATAGCGCAATTTCTATTATACAATAAAAATTAGATTTGTAAAGTGAAATTGTGTAATTTTTTTATTTTGGTTGTATATTTATTAAATATATTGTATTATACTTTAGGAAAGGTGTGATACACATGATGAAATGGATTGGACGCTCAATTTATGTCTTAGCCATCGCATTTATATCTGTAATTGTTTACCGAATTGCGTATACCGCAAAACTTCAAGAATATTATGAAGCTGAAGTAAAGGATTACATGAATGATGATGAAATTTTATTAAAAGGTCTTAATACTTTACTAACAATTGACTACTATAGAGAAACACCTGTATTGTATCAATATATTAGTGATGAAGGAAATTATCAATTCAACTTATCTGCATATGCTATCGGTATTTCTTATGGTGATGTAGCTTATGACGGATTAATGTTCGTTTTAAATGATGTAAAAATATTAGAAGATAATCAGGAAGTTGAAGATCCTATTATTAAAATGACTGTTGCTTTAAGTCATAAAACACTGCTTGTTAATGAAACATATCAAAATTTCGGAAGTATATATTATGATCCAGTTTTACCATTTAGTATTTATAACGTTCCTGCATTATTTTTATTTGATGCAGAAAATTATCTCTTAATTCCAAATGAAGATGAAAATCAGATCGAAGAGTACGCCTCAATTGAATCAATCACTATGGAATATTCAAATGGCTTAACAAACGATAATGGTGACTATGTATTTGATGATATCCCTATGTTTGTAGGGTCAAAAACAGAGTATAGAGATGCAGTGCATGATGACCATAAAGACAGTAATTTCAATATAGATCCAACCTTATATCAACTCAGAGATGACTTTGGTACAGATGGATTGACCGCTGATGATGTTGAAGCATTTAATTTGGTAACTGACCAAGATGACTTAACACCTTACAATGGTGCAATTTGGAAAATTATGTTGATTTATGTATTAGTGGTATTAATGATTACTTACTTCTTATTCTTCCATAAATTTGTAAGAAACAGCGTGCTACGTAAAGAAACTCAAGCCGCAAAAGAAAAACAAGCTGTAGAAAATAAATCATTATTTAAAGATGTTGATGAAGACGAAAAATAAAATTTTCGTCTTTTTTTATACATTTATAATTGCAATTCATTCTTTAGTTATGCTATACTAATACATGCTGTTAGGGATATGGTGTCAATGGTAGCACAGCGGTCTCCAAAACCGTTAGTACGGGTTCAAATCCTGTTATCCCTGCCATTTATAAATTCAAAGAGTAGAAAAATCTACTCTTTTTTTATTTATCTATATGTTTTTCTAAAAATTCTTTTACCTTTATTGGATTCATATCGATTAAAATTTCATTATCTTTAATCAATACTGGTAAAGCTAATACCATATGTGTTTTAACCATTTTTACAAATAAATCATAATGTTCTTCTTTATCTACAATAGTAATATCATTTATGTATTTATCTTTCAGTACAGTTTTTAAATATAGCTTTAATCTATTACAATTTGGACAATCTTGTTTAGTTAACATATATAATTTTGACATATCAACACCTCAATTTCTAAACGCCATAACTAGTTTATCAAATTAGATGTTTATCACTAAATCATATGCTTTAAACTGATGATTATTTCTGTGCCTTTATTAACTATTGAATTAAGCTCTATCTGGCCTTGATATTTAATCACAATATGCTTAACAATAGCCAATCCTAAACCTGTACCACCATCTAACCTTCCTTTTTCAACCCTATAAAATCTTTCAAACACTCTTGATTGATGTTCTTTAGCGATACCTTTACCACTATCTTTTACTTTAAATATGATGCCTTCATCTATATTTTTGAGTTCAATATTGATGTTTTTATTTGATTCACTATATTTATAAGCATTCTCAATAACATTCTTAAATAGTTTGGCAAAATCCATTGGATCACCATAATATTTAACCTGTTCAGCTACAATATTAACTTGCATATTCTTATCTTTGTATGTCTCTTTTAATATATTTGTGATTTCATTTAGGGTATTTGTTAAGTCAATATCCTGATAAGACTCTTCTTTAATGTTTTCTAATCTAGACAACATGAGCATATCTTCAACTAATGCAGCCATGAACTTTGTTTGATTGACAATCTTTAACGATATATCCTTGACTTCTCTGTCGCTTTTAACCATATCATAGAGTATGAGTTCACTATATCCTCTAATGGCTGACAACGGTGATTTTAACTCGTGTGAAGCATGTGAAAAAAAGTCTCTTTTCATATGACCAATTTGTCTTTCATCAGTCACATTTTTTAAAATCATAAGAATACTTGCTAAATCATTTTGATCAATATGCTTTTGGAGTGGATAAACATGTGAATCAAATATTTGATCTTTCATTTTGATGTCTTTATGAAAATTGCTATCGTCATCTAGAGCATTATCAATGGCTTGATTTAAAGTTAAATCTCTTATAAATTTATAACTACTTTGATTTAAAAAAGATTCATCGATGTCAAATAGCACTTTGGCATCTTGATTATAAAAGATTAGTTTTTTATCTGTATCAAATAATAGTATGGATTGTTTAATTTCATTTAAAATAAAATTTAATTGCTTTTGATAATTTTTAATTTGGTTTAAGTATCTAGAAGTTTCATAGTTAATTTCATTCATCTCATGAAGCATTTCATTTATTTCTAAATAAGGACTATTTAAAGTCATCATTTGATAACTTCCTTTGTTAAGTAAGATTAGTCCTTGTTTAACCTTATCCCAAGGTTTAAGTAAATTCTTATTAACCTTTAATAATCCTGCGTAATAAATACCCCCGATGAGAAGACCACTAATTATAAGTGTCCATAATGCTTGTCTATATGTTTGAATTTGTGATGCTAGTGGTATCGATACTCTTAAGTAATACCCATTATCTAGCTGTTTGGCGATATATAATAGTTCGATATCAATGGTATCTGAATTTCTAATAAATACGTTTCCTAAATCGATAATTTCTGGTCTTTCGCTTTTATCAGTACCAACTTCTAAATCATGGGTATCTGCTAAAACAAATCCATTTTCATCTAAAATTGTAATTCTTCTTTGACTTTGGTCATATGAATTAACAAATGCCTGATCATTTTCAGCAAATTGCTCATAACTTGTTTCTACTTCATCTAGTAAAAAAGTCATCATAGATTCTTGATGTTTTTTTTCAAATTGATATAAAGAAAAAAAGACAATCATAAAAAACAATATGAAAGCACTAAGTAGTAGCAAAATATTATTTCTTATAATAACCTTTTTCATTCGATATGATACCCCACACCTCTGATTGTTTTTATACCAACTTCAGCATGACTTGCTTTTAATTTTTGTCTAAGTGACTTAATGTGCATGTCTAAAGTTCTTGATTCTCCAATAAAATCTGTGTCCCAAACAAATGTGAAAATCATTTCCTTTGATACAACATCATTTTGATTTTTAATTAAAAGTTTTAATATATCATATTCTTTATTTGTTAAATAAACTTGTTTTTGATCAATAGTGAATAGATGTTTCTTATCATCAATCAAAATATTTTTTAGTTCGAAAAGATGCTCGCCTTTAAGATTTCTAAGTCGAGCTTGAATTCTAGATGTTAATTCCAAAACACCAAATGGCTTAGTGACATAATCATCTGCACCTAAATCTAGAGCTATAACTTTATCCATTTCCGTTTGTAGAGCTGAAATCATCATCACAGGAATTTTCTTATCAAGTTTTCTTATTAGCTTTAAAATATCTAATCCAGAAGCATCCGGTAACATGATATCAAGCAAAATCATATCTGGTTTTTGTCTCTTAAACGCGTCGATAAATGCTTCACCAGTTGAAAATCCAAACCCTTTAAACCCGGCATTTTCTATCGTTTTTTCAATGACATATTGAATAGCTTGATCATCTTCAACAAAATATATGATTGACATTGATATCCTCCTTAGAATAATAACGTATTTTTATGTGTTCCTTTTACTATAAATATAATCCATTGAGCTATATTTACTGCATGATCTCCTACACGTTCAAAATATTTCGCAACCATAAGTACGTATATTAGTTCATTTGCATCAATTTTATCATTTTTTAATTCAGTTGTCATCTTTAAGATAAGTTGTTGGAATAGATCATCAACTTCATCATCTTTAGCAATCACAACTTTTGCGATTTCTTGATCGACTTGAACTAGTCCCTTTATGCTTAATAAGACCATTTCTTCAACAATTTGAGCCATATGTGTTGTGATTGGTAATACTCTTTTATTGATTCCACCTTCAAGATGAAGTGTCATTTCTGCAATATCACTTGCATGATCACCAATTCTTTCTAAATCAGTAATCAATTTTAAAATACCTGTTACTAATCTTAAATCACTAGCAACTGGTTGTTCTCTCCAAATGATTTTTAGAGCTTGTTTAGCAATTTCTTCTTCTAATTGATCAACTTCATCATCTTTTTTAATAACGATTCTTGCTAAATCGTGATCACTATTCTTAAATGCCTCTAGCCCTTCTCTTAAATTACTTAAAGCAAGATCTGCCATGTGTGCAACATCTTTTTTTAAGCCTTCAATCATTTCTTCTAAATGTTGTCTAAGTGTCATATATTTTTCTCCTATCCGAATCTACCTGTAATGTAGTTTTCAGTTTGTTTATGCTTAGGGGTAGAAAAGATGAAATTTGTATCTCCAAATTCAATGATTTCTCCCATTAAAAAGAATGCAGTTTTATCTGATATACGAGCAGCTTGTTGCATGTTATGTGTCACAATAACAATCGTGAAGTCTTTTTTTAATTCAACGATTAAGTCTTCAATCTTAGCGGTTGCTACTGGATCTAGTGCACTTGTAGGCTCATCCATTAAAATCACTTCAGGTTTCATTGCAATCGTTCTAGCAATACATAATCTTTGTTGTTGTCCGCCTGATAAAGATAGCGCGCTTTCTTTTAATCTATCTTTAACTTCATCCCATAATGCTGCTTGTTTCAAGCTTTGTTCGACTATTTCATTAAGTTCATTTTTGTTTTTCATGCCCTGACATTTTGGTCCATAAGCAATATTTTCAAAAATGCTCATCGGGAATGGATTCGGTTTTTGAAACACCATACCCACTTGTGTTCTAAGTGAAATGATATCCATTTGTGGAGCGTAAATATCTTTATCGTGATAATGAACATCACCTGTTATTTTACAAGTTTCAACTAAATCATTCATTCTATTTAAAGTTCTTAAAAATGTAGATTTTCCACATCCAGAAGGGCCAATTAAAGCTGTAACTTCTTTTTCATAAATAGGAATTTCAACATTTTTTAGAGCTTGAGTATCTCCATAGAATAAATCTAGATTTTTTATCTCAAATGTTTTTTTATTTTCAATTGTTGTCATCTAATAACACCATACCTTCTCATAAATCTTTTTGATATAAATTTGATTGAAATATTTAAAATTAATACAATCAATAGTATAATTAACGCTATCGTTGAAGATAGTTCAAAGTTTGCTGGTTCATCAGTCATCATTGACCATATGTGAACAGCCAAAGATGTTGATCTATCTGTAAGATGAACTTCATCTTTAATTGATGTTCCTATCGCGAACACCAAAGCAGCACTCTCACCAATAATTCTTCCGATTGCAAGTAGGGTTGCTGTTAGTATACCGCTAAATGCATTAGGTAAAATCACTTTAAAAACAGTTTGTGTTTTACTAGCTCCTAAAGCTAGAGAAGCATATCTATAATCATCAGGAACAACCTTTAGACTCTCTTCTGTTGTTCTAATGATAATTGGTAGTAATATAACAGCTAAAGTCATTGATCCAGAAATAAGATTTCCTGTCGTAGCTGTTGTTAAACCTATAGTTATTGGAACAAATATTGCAAGTCCCATCAAACCATAAATGATTGAGGGTACGCCTGTCAGTGTTTCTATAAATGATCTTAACAATCGATTAAATTTATTGTTTTTGGCATATTCATTCAAATAAATAGCTGCACCTACTCCAATTGGAAGTGCGAAAACTAATGTTAAAACAATTAAATAAAGTGTTGTTATGATTGATCCTCTTATGCCTCCACCAGTAGTCGCAAACTCTAACTCTCTAATAGCTCCTTGGGCATCTAGCGTGTCTATCATAATTGAAGCCCCTCTACTAGATAAAGCACTAGATGCGCCTTCAAATGCAATTCTAATAATCTCATAATCTACTTTTAACTCTATCACAGACTGTCCAACACCTTTATTGTTAAGTTCATTAAATGGTGAGTCAGGATGCACATAGGTGACAACTACTACATTTTTACCTTGTAGATCTTTTTCATCTGTTAAAGCCACTCCCCATATGCTTGAATAAAAAGTATTCTCTTCAAATGATCTATCGGTCTGATATTCGTCCATTAATAGACCTTCATCTACATTAGCTATATACGTTACTGCAGTATAATTATGTGTGATTAAGTCAAAATTTAATAGTTTATATCCATTAACAAAGACATATCCAATAATCATAAGTAATACAGCTAATGATACAAAAGCTGCACCATATGTAATACTTAGATACCCTTTTTCTTTGATTTTTTTATTTAACATGAACATGACCTACCTTTTTCTTAATTGTGTTTAAAATAAGATTGGTCAATAATATAACAACCATCAAAATAATACCTACTGAAAAACGTATATCATAATCAAGCCCTACTGTTTCTTTCATACCTTCGAGCATGGTTGTTGTCAAGGTTGATGTCGTATCTAAAAGATTAAATGATAACCCAGATCTTCTTCCACCTGCAACTAAGCTTACGGCAGTAGCTTCACCTAGTACACGTCCAATCCCTAAAATTGCTGAAGTAAATATACCTGATTTAGCAGCTGCCAATACAACTTTGAAATTGGTTTGCATTGGGCTTGCACCTAAAGCTAGGGATCCATGTATAATCTCTTTGTCAACACTTCTAATAGCAACTTCACTAATTGAAGTGATTGTTGGAATTGTCATAATCGCTAGAACAATCACACTTGCTAATATGGAATTCCCACCTTTAGATTGATATCCAATAAGAGCACTTAAGTTATAAACAAATTTCAAAACTAATCCAGCCCCAAATAATCCATAAATGATTGAAGGAATTGAAGCTAGAAGTTCAGTTACAGTTCTTAAACTTTCTGCCAGCTTTTTTGGTGCTATTTTCGCGATAAAAAGCGCTGTTAAAACACCTACTGGAAAGCTTATAAGTAAAGATAAGAACGCAATAAATAATGTACTTATGATAATAAAGCCTATACTATATAAATTTGAATTAAAAGCCTCACCTGTTAACCAAGTGTTTCCAGTTATAAATCTTAAAAAATTTACAGTTCCTAATCCATTATTGTCGGATATAAATGGCGTAATACCCTTTAGTAAGATAACACCTGCGACAATAAATATGAACGATGATGATAAAATAGCGAGAAAAAATAATACATTTTTTACAAAAATATCTATAATTTTATTTTTCCCATTTTTTGAATTTCTAATGTTTGATAATTGTTGCATATGATCACCCTTTACACGCAAGAAAAGACCTTCATAAGGTCTTTTCTCCTATTTTTGTTAAGCATTACTCGCTAATCAAATCTGACCACTTAGTAAATGTACCTTCATAAATTTTTCTTAAATCATCAGCAGTAACATTATTAATTGGGTTACTTAAATGAACGATTGCTACTATGGCATCCCATGCTAGTTGTCCATATTGTTCTTCAGGAATTGCTACTCCATTTACTTCTTTTTCTGAATCTTTGAACGGTCTTGAAGCAAATCCAATATCTTTAGCAACTGATTCGTCTTTTTGATCACCAACAACACGTTTGTAAGCATCGCCTGATCCTGTATGGTCATGGTCAGCTACAAAGTTACCAGCTTTAGCACTAAATGCTTGAGTTAGAGCTTCTGCAACTTTTTGAATTGAATCCGAGCCTCCAAATCTAATTGTTACTGCACTGTTATCTTGGCTAGTAATTGGGTAATCTGCTTTAATATCATCCCAAGTTTGTGTTGCAGGAAGTGCAACTGCACCAGCATTATTGATAATATCTGCAGCATCTGTAGTTTCTAAGAATGCGATAAATGCATCAACTAAATCTTCGACATCTTGACTAGGGAAATCTCCATCTTCACGAACCATCCAATTAAATGGTCTTTTTAAACCGTATGTATCATTAATTACATTTGCTTCACTAGGTTCAACACCATTAAATGATAAACCTTTAATTTCATTTGTTAGACTTGATAGTGATACATAACCTATGCCAAATTCATCTGTTTGCATTGAAGTCATGATACCTGTATTATCTTTAATAACAAAACCTTCTACTAAAACACTGTCACTTGCTTCAGCTTCGGGAAAACCAATCCCACCCATAAAACCTGCTCTTGTGCCTGATGTAGTATCTCTTGTATATACTGTAATATTACTATCTGTATTAAAACCTTCTTCATTACCTTCACATGCTGCAAGTCCAAATGTTAATAAGACTGCCATAATTAAAACTAAATATTTCACTTTTTTCATTTTTTGATCTCCTTTTTTATTTTCCATTCATATTATATCTAAGTGTGCTTTTATTAGAAATCATAATTTAGTAAGTGTTATGTAAAGAAAGTGTAAAAAAAAACGCTCCTTATCTAGAGCGTTTGTTAATGATAAAATATTAACTCTTAATTTTTTTACTCATATTTCTATAACCTAGGTAAAGTAGAAGTCCTGCAATTACAACTGAACCTAACATAAGCCATATCATATGAACATCCATACCAATGACTCCAATCTCATTCATACCGAAGTAAAGACTCATCTCAGAAATAGCTTCTTCACTTTGGATGGCATCATATAATATTGACATAGGCTCTCTAAGCATAACATTTTTTAGTAAAATGGTCATATGTGTGAAAGGAATTGTTGATGATATGTATTGAATAGAATTAGAGAATACTGCTAGAGGCATATATATACCACAAATAAATCCTACTAGTGTTCCTAATATACCTGATAATGTTCCAAAAGCATTTACTGATTTCAATAGTGTAACTAGATAGATCATTAAAGATGCTGATACAAATGTAAATAATAATAATAAACCTAGTGTTTGTATAATAACTAATAAAGGAAACCAATAGCCACTAACAATACCTACATAAACAATTGTAAATGCCCACATTAAAACAGTAAAGAATATAGTTACTATAATAGCTGATAAATAATAACTAAATATTATTTTATATCGTTTAACCGGTGTTACTAGGTAAGCATCTAGTGAGCGTTGCTCTAAATCTGTGATAATGTTACCCATGATCCCTAATGATAATGATATTGTATTAATAACTAAAATACCACCCATCATATTACTTATTTTCAAGTAATCGATTAAATTTGCATCTATGATTCCCGCATACTCTGGTCTTCTAAGATGTGATACGAAATTTTCACCTATAAACAAAAAATATAGAGTCAATAAGATAATAACACTTAAGAAAGAAAAGAATACAGCTGTTCTATCCCTTAAAAACTTCAGCATATGTCTTTTAACTAGTGAACTAAACTCATACATCGTATTCATCCTTTCCAACAACATTTATAAAAACATCATCCATCGAACCTTTAACGACTTCAAATTGTTTGATGTTGCCCTTTAGTTTTTCAATTAACTCCAAAGTATCTATTGTATTCTCAACAGTTAAAATAAACTGGTCCGCTATTTTTTCGTATGCACGATTCATTGTTTTTAGTGTTTCTTTTAATAGCTCTTTATCATTAGGAACTACTTTGAATCTATCGAAACTAAATCTTTCTTTTAAATATGCAGGTGTTCCTTGAACCATAATTTTTCCCTTATTGATGATCACCACATGATCAGCATTCGCAGCTTCTTCCATATAATGGGTCGTTAGAAAAATCGTAATTCCTTTTTCATTTTTAAGTTTTTCAATAACTTCCCAAACAATCTTTCTTGTTTCAGGGTCTAATCCTGTTGTTGGTTCATCTAATAAAAGAATTTCTGGGTTCGCAAATAACGCTCTTGCGATTTCAGTTCTTCTCTTTTGTCCACCAGATAGGGTTTTAAATCTTTGATTTTCAAATTCTTTTAAATTTAAAAATTCAGATAGTTCACTATATCGCTCTACTACTTTTTCTTTAGTTTTTAAATAAAGTGCTCCTCTGTATAATAAATTTTCTTTAACAGTCAAGACATCATCTAATACATTGTTTTGAAACACAACTCCTAATTTTTCTCTAAAGTATTTTTCATCAGTCTCACCGTTTAGTTTTACTGTTCCACTATTTTTATCTAGTAATGTTGTAATCACATTAATGGTTGTGGATTTCCCTGCCCCGTTTGGGCCTAAAAATGCAAATAAACTTCCTCTTTTTACAGAAAAAGATATGTCGTTAACAGCAACAACATCCTTATAAGTCTTAACTAAGTTTTCAACTGTTAAGATCGCGTCCATAAGTTCACCTCTATTGATTTTAATCGCTTCTTTTATTAGAAATTATAACATAAGTATTCTATAAAAAATAAAAAAAGATGATACTTTTACAAAAATATATATAAGTATCACGTTTTTATTAATAAATCAGATTTATTTCGTTACATCTTTATTTTTAGGATCATAAATTAGTGTCGTTAAGACTTTATGTTCATAAATATCGTCAGTCTCAATCATTTTAATAGCCGCCATTAAAGGTATCACTTGAAATATTGTATCTCCATTGATTTCCATCATATCTGTAACCTTATAAAGATACATCTTAGCTATCTCATATGAGTTTAGTCTTAACAAAATATAGGTTTGTGCAATATCTAAGATTGGATTGCCAAGTTTCGCATGTATCCAATCCATAATATAATGCTTTTTCCTATAATAAAGTATATGTGATGGTTGATAATCAAAATGGCATAAATGATTCTTATATTCTATATTTTGAAGAATCATGCTTGCGATATTTTTAATTTCTTTGCTTAACTGACTCATTTCAATCCATCTTTTAAACACAATATGTGCATTTTCTAATTCTAATGCTTTATATGTGTGGATTTCTGATTGAATATGTACAAAGTCAGTAAGTACTGAATCTTCAAAATGATTATGTATACTTAAATCTAGACTTTCTTTACCTAGATAAGGCATTTTTATTTCATGAGCGCTTATTTTTTTCATTTCGCTAACTAATAAACTTGTTTGTTCTCTTAAAATATCGTGTATATATATTTCTTTATCAACCCATTCTTCAGGGTAAAAATCATCGTATATTTTATACGCTGATTTATCTTCAATATAAACTTTTGCCATGTGGCCTTGTTTAAGCATTGTTCTAATCTTAATCACTACCTTTTAATGTAGAAGTCTATATAAAAAAACAAGAGTAAAAACCCTTGTTTAATCCTAAATAAGATTTGTTATAACGTGAATAGTAATTAGCACTAATGTAATTGGTCCCATAATACGATGAGCAATATAAAATGGTTTTTTCTTCAATCTATAAAATAATATGCCAAATATGCCTGTAAGTAATAAAGCAACTAGAGATAACAATCCTGTAAGGACTAATCTATTATTAATAATTGCGATCATCATATGCGTGATTGCAGTAAGGCTAGCGAGCATACCAAAAATTTTATGTCTTGAAGCAAGCCAAATAACATTTTTATTTTTTGTATATTGTTTTAAAGCATTCGTTGAAGCAAGCAAAAAGAATAATAAAGTCACTATGCCTAATAAAATTAATAGCAGATCCATATATGTATCCTCCATTTGAATTTGACTATATCTTATCATATTTTTTTTAAATGCAATAATATTTCTTTATTTTTTCAAAGAATTGAACCATCTTGATATCATTTTGTATGCTATAATGAATATGCTTGTGTCAACATTTGGCACCTAGGAGGAAAAAATGGATAATAAATTTATGAAAAACATACCTTTAAGAGTGCTGCTCTATATTTCAGGTATTATGGTAACTGCTTTGGGTATTAATGTACTATTGCGTTCTACTTTGGGCGCTGGTGCTTGGGATACTGTAACAAACAATTTTAGTGAATTAACTAATATCACTTTAGGAACTGCAAGTGCAATTATCAACATTACTGTGTTATTGCTTGTATTAGCTTACAATAAGAAAGTTAAATATATCGCAATATTAATTCCTATTTTTGGAATTGCTGTTGCTATTGACTTTTGGGATATCATTGTCTTTGGAGAATTAATAATTATTGATATGTGGTTGAAATTTGTATTCTTTATACTTGGTGCTTTTATTTTAACTTTAGGATTATCACTCATGATAGTTTCGAAATTCCCAGCGATGGTTTATGATGAATTAACTATTTCTTTGATGAGAATGTTCAAAGTTAAAAAATTCTTTAACATGCGTATAGCTATTGAGTTATTTGCGATAGCATTAGCTACACTTTTTGGATTCTTAGCAGGCATCGGATTTGGTGCTGTCAATTTAGGTAGTTTTATATTAGCCATCGCAATCGGACCTATCATAACTATACATTTAAGTTGGTTACAATTGCTATTAAAAACTGAAGTTATTCCAACATAGATTTTTAAATCAAATCTATTCATGATAGAATAGAAATAGAATAATAGGAGGTATATCATGGATCAATTGAATTATGAAATTGTTTCTAAAAAAGCCTATCGCACCATTGGTATGAAATGGGAAGGTAGTTGGAAAGATATTACAAACCTAAAAGGTATGATTGTAACAATGAGTAAACGTGTCGGAGAACTTAGCGGTGCTGTAGACCCTTATCATCAGTTAGGATTATCATATCATGTGAAAAATGGTGGATTTATTCACTATTCAGTATATGAGGTTGATGATAATCAGAAAATACCAGAAGGTATGATTGAATTTCTTGTGCCAGAGTCTACATACTTACATGTATCGCAGCCAAAAGGAAAGTCAATCGGACAAACTTATCATGATATCTTTGAATGGGTTTTAAAGAGTAAATACCAATTAAAATTGGATTCAAAAATTAAATATTATGACCCTCTTCCAATTAAACATGAAATTTATATGAGTGGTAGAGATTTAAATAATCCTTATTTTGAAATTTATATACCAATTGAAGAAAAAAACTAAGAATAAACTATATGCTAAAAGAAAAAATTTTGCGTATAGTTTTTTTTATAGTCTAATTAAAAAAACTATTAGATTTACAAGAATAGCTTTACTCAGTCTATGTTACAAAATTTTATGGTTAAGTCACTTTAATCATCCGTATAATTATCATAATTTTAATGTTATAATATTTCTAATGAAAAGTTTATCAGTTAGGAGATCGCAATGCATCTTAAAAAGGAGTTTTATAAAATATTTAATGAGCACCCGAAAAATCTTTATTTCTCACCTGGAAGAGTCAATTTGATAGGTGAGCATATAGACTATAATGGTGGTTTAGTTTTTCCTGCCGCAATTAGCTTAGGGACATATGCAGCTTTTAAAACAAGAAGTGATTCAAGGGTTCGTATATACTCAAAGAACTTTACGGAACAAGGCATCATCGAATTTTCAATAAATGATTTAACATATCAAGATGCTCATCATTTCGCAAATTATATCAAAGGCGTCATGGAATTTATTAATCAAAAATATCATGTCATTAATGATGGTTTTGATCTTTATATAGAAGGAACACTTCCACCACAATCTGGATTATCTTCTTCTGCATCTTTACTAGTTCTAATAATGTTTATTTTTAATGATGTTTATCAATTAAATATATCAAAAACTGATATGGCACTATATGCACAACATGTTGAAAACAACTATATGGGTATGCACTGTGGTATCATGGATCAATTAATAATAGCTAAAGGTGTTAAAGATAAGGCTCTACTCATGAACACTAAAACATATGAGACAACTCCAGTAAATGCTTTTTTTGAGGGATTTACATGGATTATCATAAATACTAATTATCAAAGAAAAACTACAGATTCAAAATATAATGAGCGTGTTAAAGAATGTCAAGATGCTTTAAAAATAATTAACACTTATAAGGAAGTTTCTTATCTATGTGATATTTCAATTGATGAATATAAATCTATCGATATACTAATTAAAGATCCAATACTGAGAAAACGTGCTAAGCATGTTATTACAGAGCAACAGCGTGTATTAGATTCAAAAAATGCATTACTTAATAAAGATGCGACGCTTTTTGGAAAATTATTAATCGAGTCACATCAATCGTTAAAAAATGATTATGAAGTAACAGGTCTAAATCTAGATGCACTCGTAGATGGTGCTTTACTAAACGGCGCTATTGGTGCTAGAGTAACTGGAGCTGGATTTGGAGGATGTGCGATTGCTCTTGTTCCTAATCATCTAATATCTTCTTTTGAAAAACAAACAAATCTGTATTATAAGCAGCACACCGGAATTGATGCATCGTTTTATCAAGTCAATTTTGTTGATGGTGTAAGAAAACTGGAGGATTCAAAATGAACGATCTTATAAATGGTTTATTAACATATGGTTTAAATAAAAATATAATAACTGACTTAAATCAAGCTAAACAAAACCTAATTACATTATTCGAAATATCTGATTTCGAGTATCAACATATTGATAATGATATTTTTCGTGTACTTGATAGTCTTCTAGATATAGCTTATAACAAAAAACTATTTAATCCGAATACCTCTATGGAAAGAGATCAATTCGAAGCCTTAATTTTTGATAAAATAATGCCTTCGCCAAACGAAACAAAGGCTACTTTTAAACACTTATTTAATAGCGATGAAAATCAAGCGATAAAATATTTATACAATTTATCTATAGATGTTAACTACATTAAATCAAAACGTACTTCTCAAAATTTAAAATGGGTTTATCAAAGTTCTTATGGAAAACTTGAATTAACAATAAATTTATCAAAACCTGAAAAAGATCCTAAAGATATCGCAAAAGCTCTAGAGATTAAAAATCAAGTGAACGGTGACTCTCCTCAATGTGTTTTATGTAAAGAAAATGAACATCGTTATGAAAATGCAAGAATGAATTTAAGAATTGTTCCTATGACTTTATTCAATCAAAAATGGCACTTTCAATATTCACCTTATGCATATTTTAATGAACATGCAATCATCTTGAGTGACGAACATAGAGATATGAAGTTATCCTGTGATACTTTTGAGTATTTACTTGATTTTGTTGATTTAGTCCCAAATTATTTTATAGGTTCAAATGCTGACTTATCAATTGTTGGTGGTTCTATTTTAAATCATGATCATTTTCAGGCTGGGAATTATAAATTTCCTGTTGAAGATTCTAAAACTCTAAAAACTTATGAAAATATTAAAAATATTTCAATAGAGCACTTAAATTGGCCATTATCTACGATTAAGTTAATTTCAATGGATAGGTTAATCTTATCTGATTTTGCATGTCATCTTTTAAAATCGTGGAAAATTTATTCTAATCCTAAACTAGAGATTATTGCAAAAACTGATAAAATTCATCAAACAATTACGCCAATATTAAGAAAAGAAAACGGTATATATGCCTTGTACCTAATCCTTCGCAACAATCGCACCAATAAAGCATATCCTGATGGTATATTTCATCCTCACCCTGAAGTTCATCATATTAAAAAAGAAAATATTGGATTAATTGAAGCAATGGGATTGGCTATACTTCCTGGTAGATTAAAAACTGAGTTGATACAAGGCTATGCTTATATAAAAGATAATATTTATCATAAAGATTTAGACAAACATAAAGATTGGCTAGATGCTCTTAAAAGATCTAACCAAGTACATTCTATAGAAGATTTATATCAAGAAGTTGGTAAAAAATTTGAAGAAGTTTTAAATCATTCTGGTGTCTTTAAATTAGATAATCAAGGCAAACAAGCCATGGATCAATTTATACTTAATACCATAAATACATATAAAAAAATGTAGCTTATGAAGTGAACCCCAAAAAGTAGACACTATAAAAAAGAGGTCTACTTTTTTGTTTTTATTCGTTTAGATCTACAATTAATCCTGGATGAAAATGTTGTAATCGCTCCTTTAAAACGTTTTTCATAATATCAAAAGCTCTATCTCCTGTACAATGACCTGAATAATAAACTAAGATGTTCTTGTCTAACATAATTTTAGCCATGTCTTGAATATGACTTATAGATTCTTCATATTTTTCAAACCTACTTTGTAGATGAAACCCACCAAAAACTTCTGTAATACATTTTGGTTTAACAAGTTTTTCGGCTTGATCAATAATATTTAAGATACCTTTATGTGCACAACCTGCGAATAGTACTTGATGATTATTTTCTGTAACTATCAAACTATGCTCATGTTCGAAATTATCTTGTATCATTTCTTCTTTTACTTGTTTAAACATAGTTTGATTACTTTTAGGAAAATCAAAATCATGCTCTATTTTATTGATAATTCTTAACTCTTCATCAATTAATAAATCACCTTTTATAAATGTAAATCTGTTTTTATCAATATATTGAGACAATCCAATATACGTGTATTCGTTTTCTTTTCTCATCGAATAAAATGTTTCAAACGCACTTTCTTGAAGATAAATTGTTGCGTGCTTATTTACTCTTATAAAATCTTCTAGTCCTCCACCATGATCATAATGTCCATGGGAAATGATTAATACATCTACTAGGCTTAAATCGATATTAAATCTTCTTGCGTTAGACAAAAACAAAGAACTTTGTCCAACATCAAACAACACTTTGTGCTTATTTGTTTCAATATAAAAACTGACACCATGCTCAGCACCAAAATTAGGATCTAGCTGATGATCTTCAATCAAAGTATATATTTTCATGACACGCCTCTTTTCTAACATAATCATATCACTTAAGTTAATAAAGTCAACATATAACACATTAAAAAAACTCATTTCATAATCGAAATGAGTTTATTTATTTAGTTCTTTAAAAATGTTTGTGGTATAAGATAGGCTTTCAAATAGGTTGTGGTCTTAATGGTTTAAAAAAAGAAGCCCTCATTACATG
>CAKMKH010000018.1 GCA_927441705.1 uncultured Acholeplasmataceae bacterium
TCTTAATGATCTTGAATCAAAAAAATTAGTTAAGACAATTAGAAAAATACAAAAAGAATATGATTGTACAATTTTCTTAGTAGAACATGATATGGGTCTTGTAATGGAACTATGTGATACGATTTGTGCTATATCATTTGGATCTCTTTTTTCTTTTCTAATAATTGCGTTAATTTATGATTTAATTGATCATTTGAGTGACTAATTTTTTCTTGCTGTTTTAATAATTTTTCATGAACTTCTTTTTTTTAAAGTTTCTTCATATATCTTATATTCTTCATCAAGTCTTTTCTTTTCTTCTATAAACACTTTTTCATTTTGTTTAATTTCTAATGCTGTTGGTGCTGCAATCGAAAATTTTTCAATGACTTTCGCTTTTTTCATTTCATATGCTTGATTAAGATTGTCAAGTTGCTCTTGTTGTTTTTGTTTATATAGATCTTTTTGTTCTGGTTGTTTTTTAAGATTTCTATTCAATGTTTGGTCAATTGCTCTTTTCTTCCAATAAAACCAATCACCTAATTGCTCCATATCTTTTTTAGAAAAGATTTCTAGATATTTTTCCTTTGTCAATGTTTTACTTTCAAGATTGAGTAAATACTGATTATGTTTAAGCTTTAAATCGTTGAGTTTCTTATCATTTTTTTCTTTATACTTTTCTTCTAAAACATTTATGTAAGAATGGTTATTGTCTATCTTTTGTCTAATGCTCTCTATTTTTTGAAACATTATCTTATCTTTGAAACTTGATTTAATCTTTGCCATAGCGATACTCCTTCCATGTAGTTAAGATTTTTTTGTAGAGTACTTTTATTTTTAAGCTTAAATCTTTAAACAATCTTATTAATCCACCTGGATAAAACATAACAACTAAGATAATAAGTGCTCCATTTATAATATATGATGCATTTCCGTAAGTTTGGAAAAATGGGATGCTTTTTAAAACTAGTTGATCAAAACCAAAGATAATGAAAGTCCCTAAACCAACACCCCAAATTGATTTTGAACCACCAATAACGATGGCTGCTAAAATATTTAAGGATAATGCTAAGTTCCATAAATTTGGAATGGTTGAACGACTATAAGACATGTAAAGCATACCACCTAATACTGCTAAAACGGTTGCGATTACAAATGTTAACAAACGATATTTTAATACACTAACACCCATCGCTTGTGCTGCAGATGTAGAGTTTTTGATTGATAACATTGCTCTACCTGTTGGACTATTGACAAGATTGACTACTGCAATCATGGTTAGAACTAAGAAAAACACTAAGATGTAATAAACCATGTGTTCCCTAAATAAAACTCCAAATATTGTAAATCTTTCAATTTGAAATCCTAATAAACCATTAGTAATCGGATTCGCAAATTTGAAAAACTCAACTAATACTTCAGATAATCCAAGTGTAATGATTGCTAGATACATACCTTCGATTCTTAAGGAAATAAAGCCTACGATTGTACCTAATATAATTGCAATCACAATACCCATTAGGAATGCTAATAGTAAAGGGATACCTAGTTTTCCTAAGCCAAAAGCTACTACATAAGACCCAACACCAATGAAACCAGCAGTCCCTAGTGAAGCTAGACCTGCATATCCAAGTAATAACGTGAACCCTAAACCAACAATCATATAAATCCACATATTAGCCATAATATCAACTGCTGAAGGTCTAATAAGACCAGCTGTTCCTAAAATTTGAATGAGAACCATTAAGATTGCTGCAATAAATATTCCAAAAAATGGATGTTTTGTAAATTGGATGAGTTTATGTTTTACAGTATTTTCTTTTTTTGTTTGATATTTTTCTAGTAACATAGACTACACCTTCTTCGCAATCTTTTTCCCAAATAAACCAACTGGTTTAATTAAGATCAATAATAAAACTAAAATATAAACAATCGCGTTTGCCCATGTATTCGATATGAATTGCCACGCTAAAACTCTAGCGAATGGAATAATGATTGCTGCAATCACTGGACCACCAAATGATGAGAATCCACCTAAAATAGCTGCTAAGAAACCATTAACTTGTAGCCCAATCATCATTTCTGGAGCAAGTGTATATATGGTTGGTGCGTATAAAGCTGCAGCTAAGGCACCTAGTCCACCTGCAATACCCCAACTCATTGCTGTTATAAATTTAGTGTTTACGCCCATCATACTTGCGACAACTTCATTTGATGCAGTTGCACGTACGCCAAGACCCCATTTTGTATACTTAAGCATTAGGAATAAGACGATTAATACGATTGCTGCAATTATGATAGAAATCAAGTTGTGACTTGGTATATACCAAGGGATATCTCCACCAACATTAATTTTATAAACTTTTGTCGATAAGAATCTTGGTGTAGCTAAAGGAAAGACACCAAAGACGATGGGTAAAATCCCAGAGATGACTAATATAATTCCCATGGTAATCATCTGCTTGGTTACAGCATTTGAATATTTAGCTTTTCTTATGATAAAGACATCAATGATAATTCCAAATAGAAAACCAACTAAAATACCAATCAATATAGATATAATTAACAAGATGACTGGGCTTATATTTGGAAATTGAACTTGGAAAAATTTACTAAATAATGCTGTAATTGTATATGCAGAAAACATCGCTATAGAACCTTGTGCAAAGTTCGTTGTAAACGATGTTCTAAAAATGAGTACAATTGCCATGGTTACAAGGGATAGGAATGCTGCACCCGTCAACCCTTGAAAAAACATCGATAAAATTTGTTGTAGTGACATATTAACCCCACCTTATAATGTTTGCAGCCCATACATATCCAATACCAGCGGCTAACATACACACAACAGTGCCGTCTTTAACCTGACCAGTTTGTAATGCTAAGTGCAAAGATAGTATTTGATCGATTTGACCTATATGACCATAATCTTCTAAATAAATAGATTGATCTTCAGAAAGTCCTAATTCATCTAACATAAATTGATGACCAGATCTTTTAATATGTAATATATCTAAATAACCGATATCATTTCTTTCTAAATCAGATTTTCTTAATGCTTCATCGATACATTTTAACCAATTTGGCATTGAGACTTCATTAAGTCTTTCTTTCATTTTTACAGGTTCCATTAATCTTAAAGATTTTTTAGCTTCATCAACATTATCCTTGGTAATTGGATTGCAAACGCCCCCAATTTCGACCCCAGCTGTTCTTGATAAACTACCATCAGAAATCATATGTGAACCCAATAAGATATTTTTTCCATAGTTTTTCTTTAAAATTATTGCACCACCGCCTGCACCTAAATTATACATCATTGACATATCTTTATCAGTATAATCCACAAAATCGCCATTACGGTAACCACCAACGACCATAATCACATTGACTTCATCATCTGCGATTAACATATCTCTTGCCATTTTCAGGGCAGATACGGTTGTACAGCAACGGTTTTGCACATCAATACCCCAAGCATTAGTTGCTTGAATACGATCTTGAATATATAAAGCTGAAGTAGTTAATGGATATTCTTTCCATTCTTCAGTAACACTTAAGATGACATCAATATCAAGTGGATCAATACCAGTGTTTTTAAGTGCGTCTATAGCGGCAAGTGCTCCCATTTCTTGAGTGCCATCTTGTGGCATTTCAGAAGGAATTGTTTTTTGCTTAATGCCTAATTTTTCAATGACTGCTTCTTCAGACCAAACACCATTAGTTTTTTCTGAAATTTCTTTGGCAGTCAACCTACCCTTAGGAAGGTATATCCCTGTTCCTACAATACCTACATGTGTTTTATTCATATGCAAGGAACCTAACCTTTCTTTTATTATAATCTCATACCACCATTAACACTTAATGTTTGTCCAGTGACATAAGATGCTTCTTCTGATGCTAAGAATAATGCAGCATTTGCAATTTCTTGTGGTTCACCTAAACGTTTTAACATAGTAAGTGCCGCAAATTGATCAAGAAGATCTTGAGGTACTGTTTTTAAAATGTCTGTCATGATATAACCAGGAGCAATCGCGTTTACTCTAACATTTTGACCTTTTCTAGCAAATTCTTTTGCCCAAGTCATTGTTAAACCAAGTACACCAGCTTTAGTTGCTGCATAATTTGCTTGTCCAATGTTTCCATATAGACCAACAACTGATGAAATATTAATAATTGAACCATAATTGTTATTTACCATTTGTGGTCCTATTAAACGTGTAAGATTAAATACACCTTTTAAATTAACATTAATAACTGCATCCCACATATCATCTGTCATTTTGTGAGTCATTGCATCTTTTGTTATGCCTGCGTTATTAACCAAAATATCAATTTTTCCATATTTTGCGATGATTTCATCATAGAATTTTTGAATACCAGGTACATCAGTTACATTTAATTTATAACCAAATACATTTTTTGTTTCATATTCTAATTCACCCATATCAGCAGCAATTACAATTGCACCTTCTTTAGCAAATGTTTGTGAGATAGCTTGACCTAAACCTTTTGCGCCACCTGTTACAACAGCGACTTTTCCATCTAATCTTCCCATTTTATATTCTCCTTTATTTTACTTTCTTAAAGATTGTTGCAGTTCCCATACCGCCACCGATACATAAACTTGCAAGACCAATATTTTTATCTTCTTGTTTTAACATTTCATGAAGTAATGTCACAATAATTCTATTGCCACTTGCTCCTACTGGATGTCCAAGTGCTATAGCACCACCATTTACATTTGTTTTTTCTAAGATTTCTTCTTTAGAAACACCAAATGCTTCTGTTAATTCTCTCATGACTCCAAGTGATTGTGCTGCGAATGCTTCATTTAATTCTAGTAAATCAAGATCATTAAATGATAAATTAGCAGTTTTTAAAGCTTGTTTTATAGCTGGAGTTGGTCCTAGACCCATAACTGATGGATCAACACCACCTTGGCCAATACCGATAACTTCAAATAATGGCGTTAAATTATATTTTTCAACAGCCTCACCACTTGCTAACATCATGAAACTTGCACCGTCATTAATACCTGATGATGAACCAGCAGTTACTGAACCATCTTTTTTAAATGCAGGTCTTAAACTAGAAAGTTTTTCATATGAAGTGTTTCTATTAATAAATTCATCTTTATCAAATATGACTTCACCTTTTCTAGTTTTGATAACTATAGGAACAATTTCATCTTTAAATTTGCCAGCATCATCAGCTTTAGCAGCTTTTTGTTGAGATTCCCAAGCAAATTTATCTTGTTCTTCTCTAGTTAAACCAAATTTATCAACGATATTTTCAGCAGTTATACCCATATGATAGCCTTCAAAAGCATCTGTTAATGCATCGTAGATCATATGATCGTTTAATTGTTGATCACCCATTTTAACGCCTGTTCTTACTTTACTAGGAACTAAGTAAGGTGCTCCAGTCATTGATTCTGCACCACCTGCTACAACTAGATCATGAAAACCTAACATAATATTCGCATAACCATTCATTACAGCTTTCATACCACTTCCACAAACCATGTTAACACCATAAGCTGGTACAGTTGATGGAATACCGGCTTTAATAGAGATTTGTCTTGCTAAACCTTGACGTAGACCAGCTGGCAAAATATTACCCACTAATACTTCATCAATTTTTGATGGATCAACTTTTGTTTCTTCAAGTAGTGCACGTAACACTTGTGATCCGAAATCTGCTGGATGGACATCAGAAAGTGAACCCATGAAAGCACCTATTGGACTACGTTTTGCACCTACTACATAAACTTTTTTCATTTTTAATTCTCCTTTTCTTAAAAGCGTTTACAATTATTATAATATAAAGTATAATATACCAACATATAGCATAAAAAATGCTTTTGTTGGGTCATTATATCGCTTTATTTTTAGATTTCAAACTATGAATATATATTCATAATACGCCTTAATAATATCATATGTATATTTGATTGTCAATCTTTGTGATTACGATTTGAATGAAATTATAAAAGCGGTTGCATAAATTTAAATTAGAATATATATTTGACTACCTATTAAATATATTTAATAAACAAAAATGTCTTCTTTATCTATACCTCAATCTTTTTTTTTAGATTGTTTTTTTTAGATTTTTAAGTTACACTTATTATAGGTGATAACATGAATCAACAAAATTTTAGACTTCCTAAGCGTAGAGATGGTCAAAAAACATTCGACAAAATAATAGATACAGCAAAGAAGCTCTTTTCTAAAAAAGGATATCTTGCAACATCAATCAATGAAATAATTGAAAAATCTGGGGTTGCCACAGGCACTTTTTATATATACTTTGATGATAAATTTGCCTTATACTCATATATATTAGCAAAATATCGTAAGCTTATTAGAAAAACATTAAGTGAAGCTATTAGAGATGCTGAAACAAGATATGAAAAAGAAAGATTAGGTCTTAGAGCATTCCTAAAGTTTGCATGGGAAGATCCGCTAGCATATCGAATCATATGGGAATCAATGTTCGTTGATAAATCTCTTTTTAAAGAATATTATGAAACATTTAGTCATGATTATGTTAGACAGCTTAATCATGCAGTAGAGCAACGCGAAGTAAGAGATGATGTAGATTTAGAAACGCTATCTTATATACTCATGGGGGTATCAAATTTCGTTGGTTTACAAGTGCTTTTTAGAGACACTTTAACAGATAAAGATTTAGATGACATATGTGATGAAGTTATGAAAATACTTGATCACGGTATGTTTAAATAATAAAAAGACGAAATTCGTCTTTTTTTTGTATTTTAAGTGCTATAATTTTAATAAGGAGGTTTCACATATGAAATTTATACAAACTAATCAGGCACCACAAGCTGTAGGTCCATATAGTCAAGGCGTATTTATTAAAGATACTTTATATGTGTCTGGACAAATTCCGTTTGTTCCTGAAACAATGAAGTTAATCTCAGATGACGTAAAAGAACAAACTAAGCAATCATTAACAAATGTATTAGGCATTGTTGAAGCTGCTGGATTAAAAAAAGAAAACATTGTTAGATGCACAGTGTTTATGACAAATTTAGAAGATTTTAGTTATATGAATGAAGTTTATGAGCATTTCTTTGGAAACCATAAACCAGCTAGAGCAGCTGTTGAAGTTAGAAGATTACCTAAAGATGTGTTAGTAGAAATTGATGCGATTGCAATTAAAGAATAAATAAAAAAAGTCTATTATATCAGGATTGATAAAATAGACTTTTTGTTTAATAGATAGGTGTAACTGTTATTTTTGAACCATCACAAGGAATATCTAATCGACAATTAAGTTTATTATCGATACCTTGTCCTAATTCAAATTTAAAGAAATCAATGATTTTTATTTGGTGCTGATCTAAAAAATCTTTAACTAAAATGGATTGATCCTTCATCCATGGTTGTGATAATAAAGTCTTTGATTTTAACTCAGTCATAAACGCATTTTCATTAAAATTTCCATGTGTTTTTTCATACATAAATTTCTCGTAATTCATCGTATCAGTATCAATGAATTCAAGTGATAAATATTCTGCAGACATAGCAGCAACTTGCATTGCAAGCATATTGGCTAAATCTTTTTCATCTTTATCTAAAACCACTAATGTAACAAGTTTACCTTGCATGTGCGTATAAGATCCAAAGCCTTGATGATCATCTTTTTTAACACGATAAAAGCGTCTTAACTGTGCATTTTCACTAATAATTCCACTTGTATGTGTTATTAGCTCCTCTATGCTTTGCCCGTTTATTTCTTCTTTTAAAGCAGTTTTTGCATTTGTAACTTCACTATTGATTAAGTGCATACCAATGACATTAACTAAGTTTAGAAAATGTTTGTTTTTGGTCACAAAATCTGTTTCAGCATTGACTTCAAACAAAATTGCTTCATTATCTTTTATCTCAATTTGACACATACCTTTTGATGCGACTCTTTGGTTACTATCTTCTTTTTTTATGCTTGATTTTAAATGATTTAAAGCCTTATCATAATCATCATTAAATTGTTCAAGTGCCCCTTTGCATTCAAGCATTCCTGCACCAGTTACTGCTCTTAATTTTTTTAATAGTTTTATATCCATATTAACCTCAACTTTCCTTTAGTATTATACTACATTTTAAACTTAATTGTTAAAAAAAGCATATTATTTAACAAAAAAAGGCTTGGAGCCTTTATTCGCTAAATATAGATAATTGTTCTACGTTCATTTTCTTATTTCCTTTAATGATTCGTTGCCATTTAGAGCCTCTACCTTTACCTAAGGGTCTAATCTTGTTTTCATCTTTTAAACGTTTTAAAGTACGATCTATCGTTGCGTCACTTACATTTGGATGACGTTTTCTTAAATCTTCTTTTGTAAATATTTCTTGTAATTTTAGTATGCTATTTTCGATATTATCAGATTTATTTAAATTCTTCTCAAATTCATATTCATGTGACATTATATCGACTTCTTCATATGCCTTGATCAATAAATCAACAAGTAATCTATTTAACATATCTGTTTGGGCAAATCCACTAGACCAATAATAGTTCGCAGTAATTAACCCAGAACTCCAGGTCTCTTTAATCGCTAAAAAATATTTGAAAAAACTAACATATTTAAACACATTAAAGTATTTTAATAATATTGCATATAAAACAATCATAGAGACTTTATCATTATGAATTGTAAAGATATTCATATTCATAAAATCGACATAAAAATTTGATATAAGTTGAGTTAATTCATGTTTATTCGATTTTAAACTTCTCTCAAATAAACTAAGTAATTTTTCCAAGTCTTCTCGCTTTGATATTTTTTTAGTTTTAAGCATGCCATCTTCTTGCTTGTCATAAGTATTAAACAAAATTGGATCATAATCTTTTGACATCAATTTTGCTAGATTATATATTTCGTTAACTAAGAGTTCAAAGTTTTCTGGACTTGATTGTAATTGATACAAAGCACCTTTAATGTTAGCTAAGCAATGTTCATCTTTAGTTCTTGGGACCATTTTCTTTTTAGCAAACAACTTAATTCTAGCCTCAGTCATGTTTAGTTCTAAGTAATTAGCAACAGAAATTAAATTCATCTCCATTGTTTTCTTTTCAAATGCTTGTTCATCACGATTAAAAAGATCATCATAATAAAATGATTTTCCTTTAGACTCATAAAGTGATAATAATAATAACATAACTTCATTCGATATATGTATACGTTCTATATTTGCTAAAGCTTTCATGAAATGTCCTTTCTAGTGGTTAAAGCTGCTGCCTCCAATAAACTCTCTTAATAGTGAATTACATGGCACAAGCTCATCATCGATATCTCTAAAATATTTTAAAAACTTCAATATTCTATTTGCAGTAATATAATGTCTATTATCTTTAGGTATTGCTCTTAGTTGAGCCACCGCATGTTTTTTTAGAACTGCTAATTCATAAGTTAATTCAGAATTAAAGACATAATTTGCTTCTCTTTGGTTTGGATATATCCATCTAAATTCACCACGTCTTACACTAGACCACATATCCATCGTGTCAATTGCTGAAGAGTTTCGGTATTTTTGATCTCTAACAATACGTCTTAATAATCTGATTTCAGTAATTGAAATCGGATTATGATCATCAATGTGCAATTGCGTTTGTGGAGCAATATATATGTTAAACTTTTGATGTTTAGGTATAGATTTCGTTAGTTTTTCATTTAATGCATGTATACCTTCTATAATAATTGGTGAATCTTGTGATATTCTTATAGTTTTACCAACTTGACGTTTACCAACTTGGAAATTAAAATGTGGTAGTGTCACTTCTTCACCTTGGATTAAACGTAGCATATCACTGTTAAATAAATCTACATCAAGTGCTGCAACATGTTCTAAATCCGGGGAACCATCGTCATTTTTTGGTGCATAATCTTTTCCAAAATAATAATCATCAATACTAATCATGACAGGTCTTATCCCTCTTGTCATTAGTTCAATACGTAAACGATTTGAAAAGGTAGTTTTACCAGATGAAGATGGTCCGGCAATACCTATGAGGCGAATTGAATCAATGTTATTTTCAATAAGATTACCTAATTCATTGAGTTGATGTGCATGTTTAGTTTCACACATATTCACAAAATCAACACTAGATGCATAATCTTTCGCAAATTCGTTCATTTTTGGAATGGTATTTCCAGAAATGATTTTCCCCCATTTTCTGGCATCTTTTAAAGCTTTACCAAATGTAGGTTCATCATGAAATCTTGGGACTTCTCCATTCATTTCTGCTCTTGGATATTGCATCAAAAACCCTGGATGATACAAAATAAAATTATAAGTTGTAATATATCCTGTTGAAGGTAACATATAACCAAACATATAGTTGATATAGTCATTACATTCGTATAAGTTTACATAATCTTCTTCACGATATTTTAAGATTTCTACTTTATCATACATACCAAGTTCACGATAAAGTTTCATCGCTTCTCCTATAGAAATCCGTTTTCTTTCTATTAAATAATCAGCTTCAATAATCCGTTTAACTTCAGCTTCAATATCGTTTAATACATGCTGATTTAGCGTTCCATCAAAATCGTCAAAAACAGCTAAAATAGATCTTGATATACTGTAATTAAAACGAATCTTCGCATCCTTATATAAGTTTTTGACTGCCATCGCAACTATATATCTTAGAGTGGATTCGTAAATTCTAATCGCATCAGCATGCGTATAAGTCAAGAATTCGACATCAGCGCTTTGTGTTGGTATATAACTTAATTCTCTTAATCTTTTATCAACGGTTGCTGCTAATGCATCTTTAATACCTAATTCTTGCGCAACACTTTTTAAATCAATTGGGCTATCATAGGTATATTCTTTTTCTAAGATCTTAAATTTCATATTTTTCTCCTCTTATTCATCCTCATCATCAAATAAATCAAATCTGTTCAAATGAATTTTCTTATGATCTTTTGTAATAATTTCTTCTTCTTTTACAATATCTTCAACATCAATTTTTGGATCAATCTTTTTCTCAATCTTCTTTATTGGTTTAGATATCTCAATATCTTCAGCTGCATCTGTAATTTTAATCATATATGCAACACCTAATTTTTTCTCATCAAAAACATTTTTACCAAATTTATTACCAGAGTATTTTAATTCAGAAACTACCGTATGAAAAGCATCTTTTTCTGTAACAATTAAGACGTCAACATCTTCTTTTTGTTGTCCTCTGGTTAGTCTATCTGCATATACTAAATCATGTGGATTTGTTTTTAAGTGTTCTACGACAAGAATACCTCTTCTATTTCTATTATAGATCGGTAGTTCTTCAACAACATCTTTTATGATATTGCCCCTTATACTTAACATAATAAATTCATCACGATCACGTACATATAAAGCTCTAACAAGTTGATCATCATCACCAATATTCATACCTTTTACTCCTCCTGCTTGGAGTCCATATAAAGGAAGATCATCAGTTAAATATCTTAAGACATAACCTCGTTTAGAAATTGAGATAATGTTTTCTTTTTGTCCATAATGAATAGATGCTAATTCATCACCATCATTTAACTTCATACACTTCATAGATTTATAATATCTAGTTGCTTCAAAATCAGCTAATTTAGCTTGCTTCATCATCCCTTGTTTAGTTGCTAATAAGACTAAATCATTATCTTTAAAACTTGAGACACATAAAACATCAATAATGAATTCATCTTGTTCGATTGGAGTAATATTATTAATATAAACCCCTAAGTCTTTCCATTTTTGATCATCAATTTTATATACTGGTAAGAATATATAATTACCTAAGTTAGTAAAGATTAATAAAGTATCTAAAGTATTGACTTCGCGTTCTAAAATTAACGCATCATCTTGCTTAAGACCAGCTGCTTGTGTCGCTTGGTAACTTCTTAAAGAAGCACGTTTAACATAACCTTCTTTAGTGACACCAACCATCACTCTTTCTTCTGAAATTAAGTCTTTCTCATCAATTTTAATGCTTTCAATTTCTTCTTCTATTTGTGATCTTCTGTCATCGCCTAAAATCTTGGAAACATCTATTAATTCACGTTTAATGACTCTTCTTAAGGCATTTTCCGAAGATAAAATATGTTCTAATTCTTTGATTTTGTCATCTAATGCATGATCTTCATTTTCTAATGCTAAAATATCAGTATTAGATAATCTATATAATTGTAATGTGACAATTGCTTCGGCTTGGAGATCAGAAAAACCAAAATGAGCCATTATATTTTCTTTGGCATTTTGTTTGTTTTGTGAATCTCTAATGACTTTTATGACTTGATCAACGATACTAACCATCTTGATCAAACCTTGAACAATATGTTGTCTTTTTTGAGCTTTTTCTAATTCATAATTTGAGCGATTCGTAATAACATCTTTTTGATGGTCAACATAAGCTTTTAAAATTGGAATAATCCCAACTAATACAGGTCTATGATTTAAAATTGCTACCATATTATAGTTATAAGCAACTTGTAAATCAGTTGATTTATACAACAGATTTAACATTAATTGTGCATCAGCACCTTTTTTTAAATCGATTGCGACTCTTAAGCCTTGTTGATCTGATTCGTCTCTTATCTCTAAAATATCATCAATTTTTTTATCTATACGCATAACATCAATTGCTTTAACTAAATCAGCCTTATTCACTTCATAAGGAATTTCAGTAATGACAATACGATCTTGCGATTTAGAAATCTCTTCGATTTCTGTTTTTGCTCTAATAATAACTTTACCAGCACCTGTTTCAAGTGCTTGCATAATACCATCGATACCTTGAACTATCCCACCTGTTGGAAAATCAGGACCTTTAATATATTGAGTTAACTCTTTAAAGGTGATTTGATCATTGTCAAGATAAGCAAGCGTTGCATCAACAACTTCTCTTAAATTGTGAGGTGGTATTTTTGTAGCATATCCAGCAGAAATACCTGTCGATCCATTGACTAATAAATTAGGAAATTTTGCAGGTAAAACAGTAGGTTCTAACTCTTCATCATCAAAGTTAGGTACAAATGGTACGGTTCTTTTATCGATATCTTGTAATAAAGCTTCAGCAGCAAGAGATAATCTAGCTTCTGTGTAACGCATTGCCGCAGCACTATCACCATCAATTGAACCATTATTACCATGCATATCTATTAAAATTGATCGCATCTTGAAATCTTGAGACAATCTAACCATTGCTTCATAAATACTTGAATCACCATGAGGGTGATATTTACCCATCACTTCACCAGCGATTCTAGCTGATTTCTTATGTTGTTTATTATGAAACATACCTAATTGTTGCATTGCATATAAAATACGTCTTTGAACTGGCTTTAAGCCGTCTCTAGCATCAGGTAGAGCACGCTCTTGAATAATATATTTAGAATATCTTGCGAATCTATCACTAAATATTTCTTCAATGGTAGATTCAACGATGTTTTCAACGAAATCGTTGACTTTCTTGATGACTGACATTATTCCACCCCTAACTCTAGATCAAAATCATCACTAATTTCGAAATCTACGTTTTCTTCAATCCATTCTCTACGCGGTCCTACTTGGTCGCCCATAAGAATAGAGACACGTTTATCAGATGCGCTTAAATCATCTATTTTAACTTGTATTAATGATCTAAATTCAGGATTCATTGTTGTATCCCATAGTTGAGGTGCGTTCATCTCACCCAACCCTTTATAGCGTTGAATACTAACTTGTTGTCCATTAATAAGTTTTTTTAACTCTTCATCTGACCATGCATAATGAGATTCTTCTTTTTTACCTTTTTTAATACTGACCTTATATAAAGGAGGTTGAGCAATAAATAATCTTCCTTCCTCAATAAGAGGCCTCATATATCTAAAAAAGAATGTTAATAAGAGCACTTGAATATGCGCACCATCTGTATCCGCATCGGTCATGATAATGACTTTATTATAGTTACATTTTTTTATATCAAAATCAGGTCCAAAATCAGCACCTATAGTATAAATCATAGTAGCTATTTCTTCGTTTTTTAATATTGCATCTAAGCTTGCTTTTTCAGTATTAATAACTTTACCACGTAGTGGAAGTATAGCTTGAAAGCGTCTGTTTCTGCCTTGTTTTGCAGATCCACCGGCAGAATCTCCTTCGACTAGAAAAAGTTCGTTAATCGATTTATCTTTTGATTGTGCAGGTGCAAGTTTCCCAGATAATGTGATTTCTTTTTTATTTTTAGTCTTACCATTTCTAGCTTCTTCTCTAGCTTTTCTAGCAGCATCCCTAGCTTTTTGTGCACTAACTGCACGATTAATAATTTCACTAGCTATTTTTTTATTTTCTTCTAGATATGTTGTTATGTTCTCATAAACGACATTATCAGTTGCATTTCTTGCTTCTGGTGTCCCTAGTTTTCCTTTTGTTTGACCTTCAAATTCTAAGACATCTTCAGGAATTCTAAGTGAAATAATTGCTGTGAGTCCTTCTCTTATATCAGAACCATCTAAATTAGGATCTTTATCTTTTATTAAACTATACTTTCTTGCATAATCATTCAATGATCTTGTTAAAGCAGATTTAAATCCAGTTTCATGTGTTCCACCATCTTTAGTTCTAACATTATTAACGAAGGATAGAATGGATTCAATATATCCATGTGTAAATTGAAATGCTACATCAACTTCAATAGATTTAGTTTTTTTATGTTCTAATTTATAAGCTTGTTCTATGACATAGGTATCATTAATCACTTTTTTATCTTTATTCAAAAATTCAACATATGCTTTAATACCTTCAGAATATTGAAAAGATTCTTTTTGATTATTTCTTTGATCAATTAAGTTAATCTTTAAGCCCTTGATTAAAAAAGCCTGTTCTCTTAATCTTTCTTTTATTAAATCATATGAAAAAAGTGTTGTCGAAAATATCTTTGGATCTGGTTTAAAATAGACTGTTGTTCCAGTCTTTTTAGTATCACCAATGCGTTCTAATTTTGAGATATGTTTGCCACCATCAGTAAACTTTTGAAACCAAATACCTTTGTCTCTATATACAGTAACTTCTAAGAACTGTGATAAAGCATTAACAACTGATGATCCAACACCATGTAGACCACCAGAAACTTTGTAACCACTATCTTCAGAAAATTTACCACCAGCATGTAAAACAGTAAAAATGATTTCTGTTGTAGGACGTCCAGAAGTGTGCATTTTATAAGGCATACCTCGTCCATTATCAGAAACCTCAATACTATTATCTGCTTTAATTATACAAGTAATTTCACTACCATAACCTGATAGGGCTTCGTCTATAGAATTATCGACTATTTCCCATACCAAATGATGGAGTCCTCTTTGATCAGTTGATCCAATATACATCCCAGGACGCTTTCTTACAGCTTCAAGTCCTTCGAGTATTTGAATCGACTTTTCATCATATTGTTTTATCATTTTGCTCACATCATCACCATCTTAATTTTATGATAATATTATACCAAATAATATGGTCATATACAATGATTGATTATGTTTTATTCTTTTCAAATGTCGATTAAAAAAAATTGTGTTATAATTGTTAAGTAACGAGGTGAAAATTATGACATACGTATATATTGGCTTACTCATGATATTATCATATTTTTTAGGAAGCATTCCTAGTGGTCTAATTATTGGAAAAGTATTTAAAAACGTTGATATAAGAGAACATGGATCTAAAAATACAGGCGCAACCAACGCAATTAGAGTTTTAGGGTTTAAATATGGTATATTTGCCTTTATATTTGATGTTCTAAAAGGGGCATTTGTGATTGCTCTTGTTTTCTTCTTTTTAGATCAATCCTTATACATAGTTAGTGACTATCAAATTAATATTTCAAGTATTTATGGTATGGCTGCAGTTATTGGTCATGTATTTCCCGTTTATATCAATTTTAAGGGTGGAAAAGCAGTTGCAACTTCGGCTGGAATGATCTTAGCAATTGAACCTTGGGTTGCACTTGGTGTTCTTACTATATTTCTGATCATGTTTTTTTCAACTAGATACGTTTCTCTATCATCAACAATTGCAGCAAGTGGTGTTGTATTATATTTCTTAATCAGAATATTATTTGAGCATCCTTTATATAATTTACCAACAAGAATTATGGATTTTGTAGTAGTTTGTGTGCTTGCAACAATTATTTTTATGAGACATAAAGCAAATTATAGAAGACTAAAAGAAGGTACTGAAAATAAAATGTAAACTATTTGATTTCAAATAGTTTTTTTTATGCAAATATAAAAAAAATAGACATTTGCTGTCTATTTGTATTGATTCATTGAACTTAAAATTTGTCTGACTTGTTTTTCAGATGGTGTGCGTCCCATTTGACGCATCATTTCACGAATCATTTGCTCGTTAACTGGTGGATTCTTCTCTAAATATTTTTTAAACCATTTTCTAGCTGCGAAAAACCCGATAACTGCACCAATCAAAATCCCACCTACAATGATTAAGACTAATGCCCAAATTGGTATTGATAACATGTTGACCACACTCCTATTCTTTTCACATTATATTTTACTTGATAAAATGATAAATTACAAGCAATAAAGGATAAAGTTTGACTTTACTTTAAAAATTACTTATACTAAAACAAAAAAGCAGTATTTAGGAGCATTTTTATGGACTATATTATCAGTTTTTTCTTAAGTTTTTTTTCCTTTTTCATTATTTCACATTTTATCTATAGAATCTTTGGAAAAAAACAATGGTCATATATTTTTTTAGGTATTATTTTTTTATCCTCATTTTTTGATTTTATGCAATATGTGCAAGCAGGTTTTGAGGCAACGATTTTACTTTATGTTTTCATGTCTAGAGTCCTTCCTGTGATATTTGCCGCAACACTATTTATAAAGATGACTGGTGGCATGCATATAAAGAAAATCAGAGTGAATAGACCAAAATTTAAAGATCCTAATGAAGATATATTTACAACAATATACCTTAGAAAAATTATTTATATAATGTCTCTTTTTAGTATTATTATTGGCTTATTAAGTTATTTCTTCATAGACGATATATTAAAATATATTCTTTTAATTATTTCAGGGCTTGTTGTACTATTTGGTATTATAAAATTATACGAACTTAGATATTTCAAATCAGATAAGATTATCTTGATTGTTGGTAAACAAAAAGAAAACATTTATGAGATGACATTGGATAAGTCATATAATCGAGTACACATTAAAGATGTTTATAAAAACGATGATTATTTAATTGATAAATTTGCAACCGTCCATATTTATCAAGATAAGAAACTATTAGAAAAACATTATCTCTATTGGATTGCGACTTCTGTTGCATTTGAAGTTACTGATAAAAAATTTAACTCAATAAATCTTCAATATAAACAACATATAGAAAACTTAATGAAATATCATGATGCGATTATTAAACTGGATAAACAAAAGTCTGGTTACAAAATCATGAAAGAAAAAAAATATCGAAAATAAAAGAAAAAGTTATCATTTGAGATAAAAACTCATTTGATAACTTTTTTATATTAAATTTCAGCTATTTTTTCATAAATTGTAATGCGTTTAATACCATATGTTTTTTCTTTAATTTTTACCAAACCTTCATACTTCTCATTTAATACCCTTTGCTTCTTAGTCTCACAAACAACTAAGCCACCTTCTTCAACGATAAGATTTAATTCTACTAGTAACTCATCATAGATATCTAAATCATATGGTGGATCAATAAAAACTAAATCAAAATACAAATTACCAATACCTTTTAGAAATTGTTGATAATCTCTTTGTAGTATAGTCATGTGTTCAGTAACATCTAACATCCTTGCATTGTCAAAAACTGTCTTAATAGCATCTTTATCTTTATCAACTGCATATAAATATTTAGCACCTCTTGATAAAGCTTCTAAGCCATAAGATCCTGATCCTGCAAATAAATCTAGGACACATTTAAAAGATTTTCCAGAAATCATATTAAAAACTGATTCTCTTACCATATCTGCAGTTTCTCTAGTTGTCTTTTTATTAACTCTTTTTAACAGTCTACCCTTATGAAATCCACCAATAATACGCATATTGTCACCCCTTAGTCAGACAACCATATTATAGCAAATAATATACAAAAATAAAATAAAAAAATACCCTTTCGAGTATTTAGTCATTTAATAGTTGATCAACTGTTTTTCTATCTAATTTTTTAACTACTGCTAAAATCAATTTAACCGTATTTTCATAATCATCATAATGAATGATTGATGTATGTGAATGCATATATCTAGTTGGTATACCAATAGATAGACCTAAGGCACCATCATGTGCAAGATGCATATGTCCAGCATCAGTTCTGCCACCTGTAATAAAAGCTTCTTGATATGGAATACCTTCTGCTTTAGCAACTTCAATTACAAATGATCTTAATGCTTGATTAGGAACTAATCCAGCATCATACAACAAGATTTGAGGTCCTTTTCCAAGTGATTGTTGTTCTTTGTCACCTTCTGGTACATCATTAGCAAGTCCAGTATCAACTGCAATTGCAATCTCTGGATGTGCAACATAACTTGATGTCTTTGCTCCTCTTAAACCAACTTCTTCTTGAACAGTAAAAGTTGCAAATAACTCATTTGGAGTTTTATCTAATCTTTTTAATACTTCCATAACAACTGCACTACCAATTCTATTATCCCATGCTTTTGAAAGTAAATGTTTACCACTACCTAAGACCTTAAATTCACTATGAGGTGTCACCATTTGTCCTGGTAGGATACCAAGTGATATAGCTTCTTCTTTAGAACTCACACCAATATCTAAGTACATAGATTCAATAGTGATTGCTTCTTTTCTTTTATCTGCTGGAATGATATGTGGAGGTTTAACTCCTGTAACACCAATAATTACACCTTTTGGTGTGTGAATATCCCAAACTTGTGCCAACATGACTTGTGAAAACCATCCGCCTAAAGTTTGAAACTTTACAAAACCTTCTTTGGTAATTTGAGTGACTAGTAATCCAACTTCATCCATATGACCAGCAATCATCACTTTTGGACCTTCATTTTTTTTAATCGCAATTAATGAACCCAAATTATCAACAACAATTTGATCTGCATGATTTTCAATATGTTTTTTAATATAGTTTCTAACTAGTTTTTCTTGTCCAGGAACACCTGGAAGTAAAGATATTTCTTTTAATATTTCGTAGGCTTTATTCATCATAGACTCCTTATTTAGATTATTCATATTATACCATCATTAAGGCATAAAAAAAAGCCTAGAAAGCTGTGAGAACGAGTTACGTTCAAGTGGGTGTCATCTTATCAATATTTCGGGATTCCGATTACTCGGCATTCACACCCATATCGTCTGACTCCCTTTTAAAAGATTTGGGTTCCACGGGTGCCTCCTAGGTTCATCTACAATTTATCACTTATTTGTTAATATGTCAAGTAATTTAGCGCATATTAAAGGCATTTAGAATGATTATAATTTTCTTAATTCATTTTAAAAATTGCATCTTTTTTTACTTAGTGATATAATATATAATACATGATATAGCGATATGTCCATAATAAACAAAAAGTCCAAAAATGGACTTTTTTTAATAGTATACAGAGATTCTAACATATTTACCATGATAGACTAACAATGATAATAGTATATCTCTTATCTTGGTTTCAATCATATATTCATTATTTACACTATTTACATCTATTCTTACTGTAATATAATCTTCATATTCAACGCTAGATAATCTTTTTACACTATACTCTTTAGAGATTTGTTCTAAATCTTCTTCATTTTTAAAATACGCAATAATAGAGATAATAATGTTAGCATCAATACTTAACTCTTTTAATAATTCAGCTAAACTTTGAGCTCTTGCGATAATATATTCTGGTCTGTGAAAAAATTTATTTTCATAAATTGTTTTTTCTGGATCAGATTTTAAATCAAGTACAACAGTTGTTTTATATTTTGATTCTAAAAATGTTTTAAATTTATGTGCTCTTTTTTCTGCTTTTTGATTAAACTCAGCAATTATATGGATATAATCTTTATCGATTGTATAAGCAGTAATAATAAAATGGAAATAGTTTGCGTAAATCAAAATATCTTGAAAATACACATCTAATTGTTTTTTTGTAATCTTTAATCTATAATCTCCAGATAAAGTAAATGTTTCATTATAAACAAGTGGTTCAAATAATGCATTCGCATAGACTTCAATCTGTTGATCCACATCGTAATAATGATAACTATCATAAGCGACACGCTTATTTAAGTTAATAAGCTCTATCACAGATATAATCAGTCCAAATATGACAAAAGATCCAGCTAAACTATAACGAAGTGCATCATTAAAATTTGAGATTAATATCAAATAAATGATTGGTGGAAATAATGCGATAGCAAATGTTCTAAACGTTGAAGTAAAACCTTTTAAGTGAATAAAATAAGCAAGCAAGAATACAATGATCACAATATATAAAGCAAAGAAATTATACCAATTAAAATCTTCAATTCTATTTGCAATATAATTAATCTCATGAATGAATAAAAATACACCTAAAGTATATAATAAAATCATTGATATTTGTCTTGCATGCAAATACCATTTTTTAGTGAATAACTTTCTTTGCTGTGGAAGATGATAATAATTCTTCATCTCTTTACGATAATCAAAAAATGGCCAATAAGATCCTCTAATACTAATACGAATCGGCAATACATTTTCATCTTTCATCTTTGATTCTAAATATTTTTCAAAGGCTGACAAAGGATTCAAAATGAAACTTAGCGTACCAATAATAATAATTGGGAGTTGATAGTCATATGGTGTAAACGAAAGAATTAAGGAAATGATAATTCCATAAATACCATAAATAATAAGTTTAGGCACGCCACCAAAGACATAAACACCGATATAAACCGATGTAATAATTGCAGAAATCATAAAAATGCCTTGACCTTTTAACTCAAAAAGAGATAAAGCAATTGGCATTAGAATTATGATTAACATGGATAAGATTAGAGATATAAGTAGTCTTGATTTCATAGTCATCCCTCTATTTTATTATACAAAAAAAGAGTGGCATTTACCACTCTTATCCATTTTATTTATCTGATTCTTTTAAAGCTTCAATCAATTCAGCTTTTCTCATTGTAGAATAACCTGTAATATCTCTTTCTGAACATAATTCTTTAAGTTCAGTAACTAACATACTTTCGTAATCTACTTTTTTAACTTCTTTAACTGGTTTAACTTCTACTTTCTTTTCAACTTTTTTAGTTGTTTTAGTATCAGCTTTTTCAGTAGTTTTTACGTTATTAAGATCAAGTTTAACTTCAGTCTTTGGAGGTGTATAACCATCTATAGCAGCTTGTGCTAAAGCACAATAAGCTTTGAAATCTTCTGGTTGATTAACTGCAATATCAGCTAACATCTTACGGTTAACTTCTACGTTAGCTAGTGCTAATCCGTGAATTAACTTAGAATATTTCATTCCATTTAATTTTGCAGCAGCATTAATACGAGTAATCCATAATTTTCTGAACTCTCTTTTTCTTTGTTTTCTATCTCTATAAGCATATGCTAATGAATGCATTACTTGTTCATGTGCAGTACGATATAAAGCACGTTTTGAACCAAAGTAACCCTTAGCTAATTTTAATATTTTTTTACGTCTGTTTCTGGCAACAGATCCACCTTTAACTCTTGGCATTTTCCATTCCTCCTATTACTTCATGTTTGAAATAAGTGACTTAATACGTTTTTCATCCGATGGATGAACACTTGTTTCGCCTCTTAATTGTCTATTTTGTTTTGTTGATTTTGATGCTGCTAAATGCCCTTTGTATGCTTGTCCACGGCTTAATTTACCAGTACCTGTAATTTTAATTCTTTTCTTTAATCCACTATGTGTCTTTTGTTTTGGCATGTGAATACATCCTTTCTTATTGGTTAGTTTGATGTGGTGCAATAATCGCTATCATATTGCGTCCATCCATTTTTGGATAGGATTCCACTGTTGCGTTGTCTCCAACGGCTTGAATAAATTTAGAGATCACATCTCTTCCGACTTCTTGATGTGTGATCATTCTACCAAAGAAACGAATAGTAATTTTAACTTTATCGCCTTTTTGTAAGAACTTTAATGCGTGTTTAAGTTTTGTATCAAAATCATGCTTATCGATTGTTGGACTAAGTCTGATTTCTTTTACTTCAACAACACGTTGGCTTTTTTTCATGTCTCTAAGTTTTCTTTGTTGATCGTAACGATATTTAGAGTAATCCATTAGTTTTGCAACCATTGGTTTTGAATCTGGAGATACAACTACTAAGTCTAATTCTTTTTCTTGTGCGAATTTTAAAGCTTCTCTTTTGGGAATTACACCGTGGTTTACACCTTCATCATCAATAAACAGTAAATTGACGTTTGGAATCGATTCGTTTACTAGTTCAGTAGATTTTTTGTTGAAATTCTGTTTAATATTTTCACCTCCAAGTGATTTTGTTATTTTTATGAAAAGAAAAAGTGGTTACGTAATGTACCCACTTCATAATGTCAATTAAAATTAAATAAATTTTAAATGTGACTTTTTTGCCCATGAATTCATCCATCAGGCGAGAGGGTATCTCTTCTTTTCACTACCTTTAAATTATACTGTTTTTCCTATCCATTGTCAAGTTTTTTCGTATTTTAGACGTCTTCTGTCATGGATTTTAAGTAATATATTAAAAAGCCAAGATAAATATAACATATTTTATAGATGAGTTCAAGTATATTGATAGATTTATCCATATTAAATATTGGAAATATATAGTATAAAGTACTAAGTTCTTTAGGTATAAACAAAGAACTTAATATATAAACTAGAACAATTACTACAGATAATGTTTTAAATTTACTCTTTATAAGAATTAATATAAGATTTAACACTATAAACATATCTAAACTCAAGTCTATTAACATTATTAAGTTAAACTTTATATCAAAAGGTATCAATAGCCAAAATATTACAGTCATTAACATGTAGGTATTAAGTCCACACAAAATGATCCAAAACATGTGAAATAAATACTTAGATAAAATAACTTTTTCTCTAAAAAAATAACAATATAAGGGTTTAAAAAATAATTGATCATGATCAATCGATAGGAATAATACAAACATAACATTTAAAATCGTAAATATTTGTATAAATAATTGTTCATAATAATGCCGATAATAACTACTATTTAACATCATTTCAATCTGATTATCATTTTCATTACACATGATAATCAACACTGATATGATTATTAATTGATATACAAATAGTATCAAATACTTCTTTTTATCCATGTAAGATAGATAAACTAAAGATATCATAAACAAATCCTTTGTGTAGATAACGCTAAGAATAATTCAGGTTTATGTGTAGAAACTATGAAACTTAATCCATCTTCTTTTCTTGTTTTCAAAAAAACAATCAATCGATGAATACTTAAATCATCTAAACCAGATAGTGGTTCATCTAGAATAACCATATCAGGTTTTCCAATGAATGCTGAAATAATCGCGAGTTTCTGTTGATTTCCTTTAGATAACTGATGGATATACTTAAATAATGGGATATCAAACAAATGGATTAACTCTTCTGATAATACATCTTTTTTGACTTTAGCAAGTGTTTCTAAATAGTCACTTACCTTAATTAAAGGTGGCAACATCATCACTTCTGGTAAATACCCAATTCTTAACTTCTTTTTATCAATTGATCCTTGATCAGGTCTTTTAAAACCTAGAATCATTTCTAATAAAGTCGTTTTTCCTTTTCCATTTTCACCACTTATTAAAATAAAATCACTTGGATTAATTTCTAAACTAAAACTTTGAGGACAATAGTGTTTTTTAGCTTCTAAGAGCTTAATTAAGTGCATAATGATAAATGAGTTGCCCAGATTGTTTAAGGGTCTCAAAGTCCTTAATATAGATGAAATAATTGATGATTGTCGTTGTTTGGTCCTCAAAAGTTATGACAATTGGACAGGCATAAAAGAGTTGTTGTTTATAAAAGATATTAATCTTTAATTGGTTGTTAACTAATTCAAAATCACTTTGATACAAACTTCCTACTGAAACATTAGTAATGGTTTTATTTAGAGTTACGTAATCAATTTGAATTTGATGCAATCTAGACAAATATGATGATACCATTTTCATCCCTGACAGTGATGTCCAATCTAGTGGTGATTCATTGTTATCTTCTACTGTTTTTAGACTTAATGATCCAATAAAGATGTCATATGTCTCTTGATTAACTAAATTTATAGTCAAGTAACAATCTTCAATATCAAAATCATAGCCTAATAAAGGCATTTCTATGATATATGAATATTTATAGTAGGTATCACTTAAATAATATTCTTCATGTTGAAAAATCACATCTGTTAGACTAAGATACATTGACTTAGAATGATCATCGTTATGTATTTCTAATTGGTCATAGCTTTGTTTATCTATAAGAGGATGATTATGATCACTTAAATAAAAATCAATGTAGATAGATTCACTTTCAGTGTCAATAAAACTATAATATGTATCAACAGTTAATAGTTTTACTGATATTTCTTCTTCATTTTTACTAATTAGTATAACCATAAACACTACAGTTACAATCATAAACATATAAACTAATAGTTGTTTCATATTCTTATTTTCTCTAATCTTTGATATTGAGTCGTAACTACAAAAGCTTCATAACCGCCTCTATTTGTACGAAACCAAAACGCATATCTTGCTGCCACACCATTAGTGATCAAACCTTCTCCATAAATATATAAATCAACTTGTGTCCCAGGATCAACATCTAAAATGACAGATATTGATTCTTTTTTCTCTTCAGATGTTTGATAATCAGCAGATAATCTAATTGAACCATCCAAATTATTCTTAAATTCAGGTCTAGTTGATGTCGTTTTTATGCCAATAGAGCCAGTTGCTGATAAACTGAGTTTAGATGTTGTTTTAGTATCTAAAGTATAAGCATACTTTATGGCGGTATACCCATCGTTATAATAAGAAAATAATGTCTCAGTGACATACCTACACTCAATATCTTTATTTACTGTATAAACTTTCCACCCCATAAATTTTCTTGAATCAACTTTTTTGTAATATTTATTATATTCACTTGTGGTAAAGTCTGTTAAGAGCTTACCTCTATCAATTTCTAAACTCTCAAATGATTGATAATTTGAATCTGCATATGATATGTGTAATACTAAGGTTAACATGAAAAACAACATGCTCATAAAGACTAGTTTTTTTAACATAAAAATCCCTCCTATCTCATAGTAAGGTTTTTTTATGGTTTTTACTTGCATAAAAAAAACTCAAGAAAACTTGAGTTTTATCGTTTTGCCATATAGGCTTCAATATCTTTAACTTCTTTAATAATATCTTTTGTCAAATTGATATTCCCGCTATCTTTGACGACAATGTCATCTTCAATACGAATACCAATACCTTCTTCAGCAATGTATAAACCCGGTTCTACTGTTATTAAAGCACCTTCAGGAATTGGTCTTGAATAATTACCAACATCATGCACATCAAGACCAAGATAATGACCTAATGAATGATAATAGTATTTAGTAATTTCTGAATCTTCTTTAATAAGTCCTAATTTCTTAGCGCCTTCTATGAGTATTTGTTTGCCATAATCATTAAACTCTTTCATGGTAACGCCTGGTTTTAACCATTCGATTGTTTTTTTGTTGGCTTCTAAAACAACTTCATAAATGGCTTTTTGTCGATCTGAGAATTTTCCGTTTGCTGGAAGTGTTCTTGATACATCTGAACAATAATAATCATAATCAACACCTAAATCAAATAAAACAAGCGTGTTATCAGGAATCTTTGAATCATTTTCAATGTAATGAAGCACAGTCGCATTCTTGCCTGATGCAGCAATCGTATCAAATGATGGAGTTGTTCTATTTCTGTTTAATATATAATTGTATTCTGCTTGAACTTCATATTCAAAAACTCCAGGTTTAATCGTATCCATAATTTTATCGATTCCATCTTTAGTTATTGAAACAGCTTTTTTAACTTGGTCTATTTCGTATTGATCTTTGATAGTTCTTAGTTCAGCTAAGATTAATTGATTTGTTTGAAGTTTAATAAACGGATATGTTTCTTGAACGTGTTTGCCAAACATATGTGCTTTTGTTGGAAGTGAATTTTCAGATTGTCTTTCTAAATCCAGATACATTGTTTCTATAAGGCCATAAAGTGCACGACGATTAGTTGATAATAAATCGTTTAAAAATGAGTTGACTTCTTTGATTTCTTTAATGTTTTCTAATGGGATTTCAGTTAATTCACTAGCTTCTTCAAAAGATAAACCTGCACCATCCCATAGTGCTTTAACTGGATCTATCGCTTCTATAAATAAGTAGCTATTTGTTTTTTCATTTCCTTTAACCATCATTAAAACAACGTTTTGTTGTTTTATGCCAGTTAAATAGTAAAAACTACGATTTACAGAAAAATGATAGTTTTGATCATTTGATTTTTGAGGTGCAACACCTGAAAAAATAAATGATAATGATTGATCTTTGACTTCTTTTAGATAACGTTCTCTTCTTTGATTAAACATATATTACTCCTTGATCTCATCTATTTGTTTTAATATAGATTGATTGATTTCTTGTAAGTATGATTTTGCTTCACTTAATGTATTTTGTTTTGTGCCATAATAGATCTTTATTTTTGGTTCAGTACCACTTGGTCTAAAGACAATCCATGTGTCATCTTCAAATATATATTTTAAGACATCAGATTTAGGTAGTTCTATTTTTGATTTAATACCATCTTCAACACGAATGCCCTTTAGAATATCATCATAACCAATTAAGAATTTTCCTTCTAGTTTAGGTGGGTTATCTCTAAAATGACTCATGATTAAATCTATTTGTTTACTACCTTCAATGCCTTTTAACATAATTGAATGTGTGTATTCATAAAAAGCACCATATTTTTGATAAATACTATTTAGATAATCAACAATTGTTAATCCTTTAAGTTTTAAGTGATTTGCAATTTCTGCTAATAAATATACTGCTTGTACGGCATCTTTATCTCTAACAACATCAGAGATTAAAGAACCATAAGATTCTTCACATCCAAATATATATGGATTTGTTTCTTTATAAATTTCAGCTTTCTCACCGATGAACTTAAACCCTGTCAATGTAGTAATCACATCAAGTTCAAAGTCTCTTGCGATGACTTCAATGAGTTTCGTTGTAACGTTGGTCGTATAAACATGTCCATTTGGAGGTAGTAAGTTAAATTTTTTCCTATTTTCTAAAATATAAAATAATTCGATACTTGCTGTCTGATTTCCTGTTAAAAGTTCATAGTCAACATTGTGTTTAACTGCAATTCCTAGACGGTCTCCATCAGGATCAGTGACCATAACAATATCTGCATCAATTTCTTTTGCATATTTAATTGAATTAATATAAGCATCAGCATCTTCAGGATTTGAAGATTTTGTATCTGTAAAATTAGGATCTGCAATCATTTGAGGTTGATAAGGATATATGTCATAACCTTCATCAGTCAAAAATTGTGGAACGATTGGTCCACCAGCTCCATGAAGCGGTGAATAGACAATTTTAACACGTTTTTGCTCATCGTTGATACTAATATGTTTAATAGCATCTAAGTAAATATCATCAAATGTTTCATCTATATAAGAAATATATTCGTTATCTACCGCTTCAATATTAAAGGGTTGATCAATTGCGTTAATTTCATCGATAATAGCATTCGCATTTTCAATATTGACTTGAGATCCTGTTTGATCATATGCTTTATATCCATTATATTCTTTTGGATTATGCGATGCAGTTAACATAATACCACCACTAGCATTAAAATGTCTTACTGCAAAACTTAACATAGGCGTTGGTCTAAGATTATTAAATAAAAAACTCTTAATGTGCTTAGCTGCTAAAACCATTGCTGCTTCTTTAGCAAAACGCTTAGAATCTTTTCGATTGTCATAACTAATTGCGACACCATCATTTAAATTGTTTTTAATTAAATAATTAGCAAATCCTAAAGTAGCTTTTCTAATTGTGTAGATATTGACACGATTTGTCCCAACTCCCATGATACCGCGAAGTCCGCCAGTACCAAAAGAGAGATCCTTATAAAAAGCATCTTCGATTTGTTTTTCGTTTAATGAGTTTAACTCATCTTTTAAGGTTTTATCTAAATCCTTGTTATTTTTCCATAAGTTGTAATTTTCTTTATAATTCATCTTATCACCTCTCTTTATTTTAACAAAAAATAACCAGAATTACCTGGTTATTTTCTAAATTGTTCATTTTTATTATAAATTTTAAGTAAACCTTTTAATATCAAGTCAGAATCAACAGATAAATCATGGTCACACAATGGTGCAATCATTTCTGATAAACCACCAGTTAAGATTACTTCAAAGTCTTCATTAACTTCTCTTCTAATTCGATCAATTAATCCATCTACTTGAGATGCAACACCATAAGTAACTCCTGATTGCATACAATGAATAGTATTGGTTCCTAAAACTTTTTTTGGAACTTCTATATCAATATCTGGTAATAAAGCTGTTTGTCCAACTAAAGCTTTAATTGAAATCGTGACACCTGGAGTAATAATAACGCCTAATATGGTTTTATTCTTTACATAGATGTATTTAATAGCCGTACCTAAATCTATGATTAAAGCTTTTGAAATATCATCATCGATACCAACTGAATCACATATCAAATCAGCACCTACTTCTCTAGGATGGTCTGTTTTAATATTTAATCCTGTCTTAATACCAGGACCAACAATTAATGGTTCAATTCCAACGAATTTAGTTGATATTTCTTTTAATCTTTCAGTGACTCTTGGCACAACAGATGAAATAGCAATATGTTTGACTGTGCTAAAATCAATTAAGTTTTTCATTTGAATATAATATTCATCTGCAGTTTTGGTGACTTCAGTGTTTAATCGATATGTGTCAATAATTTTAAAACCATCTGAAATACCAATAAAGATATTCGTATTGCCTACATCAAATAATAAAAACATAATAAATCCTCATTTCTAAGCGTTTTGGGCCTTTAACTGATTGATTGCGATAACGATTGGTGTACCGATTAATACAGCTAATATAGCTTCAATTAGACCATTAGTAACTGCGACTGTATAAACAAATCCTAAGAGTTCAGTAGAAGGAATATATTGTGTAATAAATGCTCTTTCAAATACAACTAAAGCCGTTAATACAAGCACAGTGTGAAGCACTGTAGCCATTAAAAAAGTTGATGGGATCACAGTTTGAGATTTATCATTTTTTCTTATTAAAGTATAATAAGCTGTTATAAATACAGACATAATAAGTAAAGCAAGAGGAAATACGATATTTTCATTCCAACTAGACTCTCTCACGATGACTGAAGATGCATAATATAGTGCAAAAACAGTTAAGATAGTTACAAATCCAAAGATATAAATATCAGAATTTTTAACTTTTTTATCGAATAATTTGAATAAATCAAATAAGTAACTAGCTGCAATCGCAAATAGCATTCTTGGAAGTACAGAAACTAACGGATTAACAAATGCTGGGTCTAAGATGCCAGTTGGTGTTGTTGCTGCTCTAATTAAAGATCCAATCCCAAACATGAATCCTAATAACAACGTATACTTTTTAGGTAACAAAAAAGCACCAATCAATACTGGAATATGAATAAGCGTCAGTGCCATTGTCCCAATGGTAATATAACCAATTTGAGGCACAAACGTCATCAAAAGTATGATTGCTGCAAATACAGCGGTAAGCGTTAAGCTTTGAAGTTCATTTCTTTTCATTTTTTTCTCCTTTTTAGGCCACTATGGGTCCCATAAGTCATTTATATTATATATGAATAATGTGACAATTTCAAGAAAAAAGATGCAAGCGATCAAATTTATAAAAACTTGATGATCACTGCATCTTCCTTATATTCTAAAAGTATATCTATTTCTAATTCTTGATTATCTTCTTCAACTGCATAAGCTTTTACTCTAATTATATTCAAATCATCATGAACAATGGTTTGATTTAGGAAAGAATAATATGCTTTCAACTCATTATAGTTTTCAAATATATCTTGATTTACTTCACCTGATATAGGCTCTATATATGGTATTTGATATGTTTTATCGTTGTATTTAAATTCAAGCGAGCCACTATATAGTTCAAATACATCTAATTCTTCACTATAAGATAGCGTATACAATTGATTTTCTTTTGTAAAAACATAGTAATCTATTTTGTTATGATCATTAGCTAAATGATATACATAGTTCTCATGATTTATAATATGTCTTTCAATGAAATCAGCTGCATCTACTACTCTAAATGATACATAATTGTCTTTGATCTCATAATCTCTAACGACATAGCTTCCTAAAGATAAATCTCGATTCTCAAATTTTGATTTCACTTCAATACTTTCATATATAATGATTAAAGTGATCATCAATATGAGTCCAAAGAGTAAAATGACACCACCATAAATAGTAAAATTTCTTTTTGTTTTCGTCATCATAACACCTTCTTTCTTTTTAAACTGTCTTCTAGAAAAGAAAGACCATTATTAAAATGGTCCTATTTTTATGCTTTATAAGGTCCCCATGGTGAGTTATCAGGGTCTGTGTAAACTCTATTGCCTCTATTAAGTGCATCTATTTCAAGTAGTTCTTCTTCTGTTAATTCAATAAACTGAGCATCATAATTATCTTTGATTCTTGATGGAGTCACTGATTTAGGAATCATGACTATGTTTCTACTTAATCCCCATGCAATAACGATTTGTGCAATTGATTTGTCATGCTTTTTCGCAATCTCGCCCAACTTTTCTTTCCAAAGACCTTCGAATATGCCACCTTTCATAAATGGTCCATAAGACTCTAATTGAATATTCTTAGTTTTTAAATATTTATTAAGAGGAACTTGTGTTAAACCAGGATGACACTCTACTTGATTTACCATTGGTATAATCTTAGCAGTTTTTAATAAATCTTCGATATGATGAATTTGGAAATTTGATATTCCTATAGCTTTCGCTTTTCCAGATGCATAAATTTTTTCAAATAATGCCCAAGTTTGTGCATTTATTTTTGCATCATGATTTGGCCAATGAATCAAATATAGATCAACATAATCAGTCTTAAGTTTTTCTAGAGATTCATCAAAAAATTTCTGCATGTTTTCTACACTCGAATGAAATCTTTGTTTGGTTGTAATAAAAAGATCCTTGCGATCTATTTTTGAGTCTCTAATCGCATCTCCAATGCTATCTTCATTACCATACATTTGAGCAGTATCAATGTGACGATACCCTATTTCTAGAGCATACTTTACTGTATCATAAGCTGTTTGTCCATTTTCCGTTTTAAATGTACCTAATCCAAATAGTGGCATTTCATAACCGTTATGTAATTTAACTTTTTTCATGAATATCTATTCCTTTCCTTTTAAATCATTTATTTTTTTAGGTGTTAAGTCTTTTAACACGCGTAATAACATTTTTTTTGCACTCATCAAATCATCTACATCAAGCATAGCAGCTGTTGAGTGAATGTATCTTGCAGGTAATCCAATTGTAGTTGCAATCACACCATCATGTAAATCAAGTGCTTTTGCTGCATCAGTCCCACCTTTAGATGTGAAATATTGATATTTAATTTTATGTTTTTTTGCGAGTTTAACAAAATAATCTAGAATACCTGTGTGCATAACATTTTTTGGATCATATAGTCTAAGTAAAAATCCATCACCTAGTCTACCTAAACTATCTGCTGATGTCATATCATTAACAGGTGATGCATCAAGCGCTAAAAATATGTCTGGTGAAAATTTATTAACTGCAGTTTCAGCACCACGCAATCCAACTTCTTCTTGGACTGTTGCACCACAAACCAATGTATATGGCAATTCTACATCATTGAAAGCCTTAATAGCTTCTAATGCAAGTCCACAACCATATCTATTATCAATAGCTTTAGAAATGACTCTTTGCTTGTTTTTGGTGTAATAAAATGGATTATCAAATAAAACCATATTACCAAGCTCAACACCAAACTCTAAAGCTTCTTCTCTTGATTTTGCGCCAACATCTAGTAATAAATCAGATATTTGTGTCTGTTGTGATTGTTTTAAATGTGGGGGTAGTGCACCAACCACTCCTTTGATAACACCTTCTTTTGTATGAACATTTAAGACTTGAGAGATGAATACTTCACCATTAAGTCCACCAATGTTTTGAAGGTTTAGCATACCATATTTAGTAATACCTACAACCATAAGTCCAACTTCATCCATATGTCCTGCAACCATAACAACAGGTGCATTACTATCTTTAGCTTTTTTGACTGCGAATACAGAACCTAAGTAATCTTTATGAATTTCAAAATTTTGATAGTCTTTCATAAAGTTAATCATGTAATCTCTAACAGGTTTTTCAAACCCTGAAGTTGCTTCTAATGTAAATAAATCTTTATATATTTTTTGGATCATCATCTTTTACCATCCCTTTAAGTTGATATATAGGTCCTAATGCGCGTTTCTTTATTTCATATTCTGTCATGTAATCAGATCTTTCCAAGTCATAAGTTACTTCATTTAAATCGAAATAAGGCTCAATATAAGATAAGCTATCTGTAAATAAATCTAAGTGATCTGTTCTAAATTGTAAAAAAGCATTACTTTTCAATAGTTTTAAATATAACTTTAAAAAACTTGGATAAGTAAGTCTTCTTTTATGATGTTTGCCTTTTGGCCAAGGATCACTAAAGTTTAAATAAATACCATCAATCTTCTGGTCTTTAAAATAAGTCTCTAAATACTTAGCATCTGCAAGGACAATCATCAAATTATCTAACTGCATGTCTAACTTTTTTTCTAAAACACGATATATCACATATAAGTTTACTTCCATAGCGATAAAAAAAACATCTGGATGATTCTTTGCAATTGATGTGATAAACTGCCCTTTGCCACATCCGATTTCTAAGTATACTTTTTTATCTTTAGGAATCTTTAACGCTTCAACTTTTGTGATAACACCATGCTCTTCTAAAAGTTCAATATTCACATATTTTAGTCTTTTTTGCCTCATGATGCTCCTTATATAAACATAAAGTGGCATCAGCCACTTCATTATTTTCTTAAGCTAATCTGCCTAATCCTTCTGTCATTACAAAATCACTAAGTGCAGCGATTGCTTTTTCACTATCGTGGCCAGTAGCTACAATTTTAACTTCTTCACCTTTGTAAATGCCTAGTGACATAAGTCCCATGATTGATTTTAGATTGACAATTTTACCCATAGCTTCTAACATGACTTCTGCATCGAAGCTCATTGCTAGGTTCACTAGTCTTGTTGCTGGTCTGGCATGAATACCATACTCAGATGTAATGAGAAATTTTTGTTCCATTATGCTTCCTCTTTTCTTTTTTCATTTAAGTATTTAAATACTTCATTTGCGTTGTCTTTTATAAGCAACGTTATTTTTTTACCAGTAACAAACGCTGGTGTATCTAACTTTTTTAATAATACTTGATCGATTGTTTTTATTTGAGAGACTTCAATTTGTAATCTTTTTTGAACCAGTTCAATGCTTTTTATATTATCTTTTCTTCCTAAAGCTTCATATAAATCATTAACATATGAAATACCTAGAACCTTACCTTTTCTCTTAGGCTTTATGAGGGTCCTTAGAAGGAATATTAAGATGATTAATGCGATAAATCCAAGTCCTGCATAAATGTAGACATTTGAAGTTATGACTTCTTGTATGTTCATAATGTGTCCTCCACATATAAATTATAACGATTTTTATGTAATATTTCAATCATTTAATCAACATTGCATCTCCAAAAGAGAAGAAACGGTATTTATTTTTGATTGCTTCTTCATATGCATTCATAATGAACTCTCTATCAGAAAGCGCAGAAACAAGCATGATAAGTGTT
>CAKMKH010000019.1 GCA_927441705.1 uncultured Acholeplasmataceae bacterium
ACCAGAAAAATTTAAATGAAATCCGTGAGTTAAGTGTCCACCTTCAGATAGACTCATGCCTAAAATAACATCGCCTGGTTCCAGCAATGCTTGGTATACTGCCATGTTAGCTTGTGAACCAGAATGAGGTTGCACATTAACATATTTAGAACCAAATAATTTCTTCAATCTTCTCTTCGTCTCAATCTCAATTTCATCAACGAATTCACAACCACCATAATATCTCTTTTTTGGATATCCTTCAGCATATTTGTTCGTCAAAATTGACCCTTGTGCTTCTAAAACTTGTGGAGATACAAAGTTTTCTGAAGCGATCAATTCGATATTGAACTCTTGTCTATTTTTCTCACTTTCAATGAACTTTTTCATCAAAGGATCGTATGTTTCGAGGTTCATTTTTTCCTCCTAGCGTAGTCTTCGACTTATTATAACATAATAAGAAACAAAAAAAAAGACAATCTAAAGCATTTTCATTAGACTGTCTTTACGCTTATTTTAGCTATTTTATACTAATTATAATTGTCTTAATCAGCTTGCTTCACATTGTGATAAATATCTTGAACATCATCAAGTTCATTAAGCATATCCATCAGTTTTGTAAATGCTTGATTATCTTCATCACTAGTCAACTCTGTTTCCATAATTGGAAGCCACATAATCTCATCAGTTTCGAAATCAGTTTCCGGATTATTTTCTAAAAATGCAGATCTTATTAAGTTGAAATCTTTTGCATCTCCTAAAATAGTAACTCCATTTTCTTCAGCCTCAATATCAGTAACATCTACATCATTTAAAACTAATATTTCTAAAACTTCATCTTCAGTAAGTCCAGGAATTGAAAACACTGCTTGGTGGTTAAATTGATGTAATACGGATCCAGAAACTCCTAGTTTTCCATCTGTTTTTGTGAAACAATTTCTAACTTCTGCAATTGTACGATTAACATTATCTGTTAGACATTCTACAATTATTAGTGAATTTCCTGGTCCAAATCCTTCATAACGGGATTCAGTATATGTCTCATCTGAACCACCTTTTGCTTTATCTATAGCTCTTTTTATAACATCAGCGCTTACTTGATCTTTTTTAGCTTTTTCAATAATACGTTTTAATGATTGATTTAGTTCGGGATCAGGCACTCCACTCTTTGCTGCCATATATATTTCCTTACCGTATTTTGCGTATAATTTTGATTTTTGTGCTGCAGACTTACCCATCGCAACTTTTCGTACTTCAAATGCTCTTCCCATGTTTCATCAACCTTACTTTCCAAATTTTTTATCGTATGTTTTAATACTTTCTACTATAATTTTTTTTGCTGCTTCTCTGCCTTCAATATCTAAAATATATGTTTTTTTGCCTTCTAGTGATTTATACACTTCAAAAAAGTGTCCCATTTCAGTTAATAAATGTCCTGGAAGTTCACTAATATCTTTGTATTGTGTTAAAGATGGATCTCCAAATGGAATTGCGATAATTTTTTCGTCGATTTCATCTGAATCTATCATTTTCATGACACCAATAGGATAACATTCTACGATAGATAATGGTTCGATGTCTTCTTGACATAACACTAATACATCAAGTGGATCATTGTCGCCAGCATAAGTCCTAGGAATAAAGCCATAATTTGCTGGATAATGGGTAGATGTGAATAATATACGATCCAAAATAATCATACCCGTTTCTTTATCTAGTTCATATTTCTTCTTAGACCCTTTTGATATCTCTATACATGCAATAAACTTATCGGGTGTAATTCTTGACTTGCTTATATCATGCCATATATTCATATTTTCTGTCTCCTTTTTATAACACATTCTTATTTTAGCATTATATCTAGAAAAAAAACACCCCAAAAAGTGAAGGTGTCTTTTTGTAATATAAGCGATGCTACTTATCCCGCTTCGCCCCACTTGTATGATAATTAACCGCATATAAGGCTACGTTAGAAAAACAACCCCTAAATGTTTAAACAATCGTAGTCGAAATGTTAGGCATTTCGGTAGAAACGTTATCCCCATCTCAGATAACTTATACGAGAATTATATACACAGTTATTATAACAAGATTCATTAAACTTTGTAAAGGTCATTTATGAAAACTTTACAAATATTTTCATTTTTTAACATGATTCATATAGAGTTCAAAAGTGTTTTCTAATAAACTATGAATTGTCATTGGTCCAACTCCGCCAGGAACTGGCGTTATGTAAGAACAAATCTCTCTTAAATCTTCGAAATCTGCATCACCAATGAGTTTCCCATCAACACGATTAACACCTACATCAATTACAACAGCACCTTCTCTAACCATATCTTTTGTTAGCATATGAGGTCTACCAGCAGCAACGACTACAATATCAGCGTTTCTTGTGTGAAAACCAACATCTTTAGTTTTAGAATGACAAACTGTAATAGTGGCCCCCTGATCCATCAATAGCCTAGCTACAGGAAAACCTACAATATTTGATCTACCAATAATTACAGCATTCATACCCTTAACATTAATATCATAGGTATCTAATAAAGTCATAATACCTTTGGGTGTTGCTGGATATATCGTTTTTTTCTTTTGATATAGATATCCTTGATTTACAACATGAAAACCATCTGCATCTTTATCTTTAGATATTAGATCAATTAATAAATCTTCATCCAAATGCTTTGGAATTGGAAGTTGTAATAAGATACCATCAACAGTATCATCTTGATTAAGATTCACGATTAATGCTTTTAAATCTAGTTCTGAAACATTTTCATCTAGATGATGCATTTCATTAATAATACCAACCAACTCACAAGCTTTTTTCTTGCCTTTTACATATGAAAGACTAGCCGGATTATTCCCGACCAAGATGATAGCTAATTTTGGTGCTCTTTTATACAAATTAATTGCATCTTTAATCTTGTCTTTTAACTCTAAATTTCTTTTTTTACTGACTGATTTTCCATCAAGTAAAATCATATGATCAACTCCTAATCAATTAAATTTCCTTCATCATCAAGTTTCATTTCAAGTGCACGTGGTGTTTTATTTAATCCTGGCATAACCATAATACCTTTGGTTAAAGCAACTAAGAAACCCGCACCCAATGATGGTCTAATTTCTTGAATATCTAATGTGAAATCTTTTACAAGACCAACCAATTTGGAATCTCCTGAAATTGATAAAGGTGTCTTTGCCATACAAACTGGAAAATTCCAACCTAACTTTTCATAACTCTCTAGTTGTCTTAGTGCTTTTTTAGAAAACTCAACATTTTGAGCACCATAGATATTTTTTGCTATTTTCTCGATTTTTACTCTTGGTAAATCACTTTCTTCATAAACATGTACAAGTTTTGATGGTTGATGAGCAATCTGAATAACTTTTTTTGCTAAATCTACCATACCAAGACCACCTTCAGTAAATCCTTTACATAAAGAAATCGGATATCCTTTTTCGTTAGCCCAATCCATAATGACGTTGATTTCTTCTTCAGTATCATTATAAAAGTGATTTAAGGCAATGATAAAATTCATGCCATATTTATTTATATTGTCTATATGTTTTTCTAGTAAAGGCAATCCTCTTTTTAAAGCTTCAACATCTTTTTCATTAAAGTCTTCTGCTTTACCATGAGATTTCAATGCTCTAGCTGTAGCAACTATGACAACAGCATCTGGAGCTTTCTCTAGGTGAGGAACTTTGATATCTAAAAACTTTTGCATACCTAGATCAGCACCAAAACCTGCTTCAGTAACAGCATAA
>CAKMKH010000020.1 GCA_927441705.1 uncultured Acholeplasmataceae bacterium
ATTTCGTTGGAAGCTTCCAGCTTATCGATCAGCTCCCGAAAGGTTTTGAGATAGCGGCTTTCAAATTTTTCCTTGACTTTATATAGTTTATCTCCTATCTACACAAATGGACAAATATCTGTTCCAATGAAGCGGATTGTATTGTTCCTTTTATTTTTGAAGCATTTTCAGTATTGATTAACCCATATGTTCCAATTGAATCTGAGACTGGTTTTATGAGTAGTTCATTATTTTGATCAGCGTCACTAACTCTAATAATTTTGTAAGACTCTAACAATTTCTCTTTATCCTCAAACAATATAATTTCACCATCATTTATGAAAATAACATAATCAGCAATTTTCTGTATATCTTCAACTTGATGACTAGATAGTATAATTGTGTTATTTTCATCTTCCATATATTGCTGAATTAATTTTATTAAGTCTTGTTTGTCAATTGGATCAATCCCAATTAATGGTTCATCTAACAACAAAGTTGTTGGATGGACTGATAACGCTAAAATTAGCATCAGTTTCTTCTGCATTCCCAAAGATAATCTTATCAGCCTTTTTTTCGAATCAATATTAAACCTATCTAATAATTGATCAAAATACTCAGCATCGAATTTTGGATGACTTTGCTTATAAATTTTCTTAAGTAGTTTAACCTTTGCGTAAGGATTGTAATTAACTACATCATAAACAACTACCATGTTTAATCTAATATCCTTTTCGGAATCGGAATACTCCAGACCATTAATCTTTATTACCCCAGATGTTTTCAAATAAGTTCCATTCAATGTTTTAAATAATGTTGTTTTACCTGCTCCGTTTTTACCGATAAGACCTACTATAGATCCTTTTGGAATGGCTAAGTTTAAGTCACGCAATTCAAAATCTCCTACTTTAGCTGACATCTCTTTAAGTTCTATACTGTTCATATTATTTCCCTTTCTCATTCCATAACATATCAATTGATGAAATTGACATCTTAGCTTCATCTGCTAAGCGTAAAATTTCAATGATATGATTTCTTATTTTCTTCTTATATTCATTATGAACATTAGCCATATCTACATCTAAAACATAGTAACCTCTTGCGGCTTGACTAATAATATAACCTTCTTGAATTAAATCATCATACGCTCGTTTAACAGTAACGACACCAATTTGTAAATCTTTCGATAATGTACGAACGCTAGGTAATTGAAATCCAGGTTGAATTTCATTCTGTATAATAGATTTTTTAATTTGCTCTTTTAACTGTTCATATATAGGTTTATCTGAATACATTGAAACATTCAAATTCATGAAATCACCTCGTTCTGCTGTTATTATACAATAGATACAGTTTATTGTCAATTTGTAACAGTACGAAAACTGAAATCGTGTAACGGATTCTGATTTTTAGCTAAAATTGTATCAAAACAGGTAATTCTTTGCCTATCTAACTACCTATTTTAACAGAATACTAAAAACTATAGATGTCTTAATAAAGACAAAAAAGCCTGATACCTAATCGTATCAGACTAATGCTTTGCTAATGGGTTGAGTGACCTGTTTTAATACAATTACGCACCCCTAATGAGAATTTACGCACCCTTGATCTATTTTTACGCACCCCTGCATGAATTTGCGCACCCCAAAACTATAGCTTACTTTAGCCTTTTTATTTTAGAGCAATTTTCAAGCAGTTATTTCTTTGATCAAAATAGGTTATTCCACTATCAGCTCATTGTGGGGTGTAGAACCCATACTTCCGGATATAAATATTAGATTAGAATGTCTAACCCCAAATTCCAAAAAAGAATAAAGAACTTAGCCCCATTAGAATGACTCCTACTACGACGAAGAATGAATGCACGTTATCTCCCCATAGCAGTTTTGATCTTCCTACAAAAAGTTTATAAATGATAAATTCACTTTTCTTCAGTGCACTCACTAATAAAAATAAACCAATCAAAGCCATTAAACTTCCCCATAAATAATTCACTTTGCTTCCTCCTCATTATTATTCATTTTAATTTTATATATTACTTTCTTTAAATCCTCGATGTCGATTATATCTCTTACAACTAACTTTTGATTATCCGTTGTTAAGATTTTCAAAAACCCATTGTTTTCATAAACACGAATACCTGTATAAAATTGATATTTCTTAATATATATGTTCTTAATTTTGATTCCTTCCACCGTTAAATCACCTTTTTGAATTACCACTTTATCATGATAAATATCAAGTAAATCATTCGGCGAATCCAAATAGATATATCTCCATCTGGATATAATAAAAAGCAGAAATAACCAAAACATTGTAAATAACCCAAATCCGAATGTGAAATGCCATGTTAAAATCTCAAGAGTTGAGATATAAGCAGTTGTAATAATCATCGCAACAGATAAGAAAACCAAGAATCCTACAAAGAAATCATAATATTTTTTCATTCGAAGGTCTTTTTTTGCTATATATATAGATCCTTGATATAAAACTTCTGTTTCCCCAATAAACAATTCATCATGTGAAATATGAAATATATTCGTCATTTCAGTAATCATTTGAAATCCTGGTTCAGATAAATCATTTTCCCATTTTGATATTGTTTGAGGTGTCACATACAGCAACTCAGCAAGTTGCTTTTGGCTCATGTTATTTTTGATTCTATTTGTTCTAATTCTCTCACCAAAAGTCATAATATCACCTCCTAAACACTTATATTATAATATAAAAATACTTCAAAACATAACAACGTTTCATTGTTATGTAATCTTTTACCATACTCTCTATGCTATTTTCGCTAAAATTTTAATTTTTCTAAGTAAATATGATATCCCAAAACTGATGATAAACCCAAGAATGAATACTAATACACCTTCTATAAAACCGTTAAAATCAATTCTATAGAAGATACCCTGTAACGCTGATACTACTCCATAGTGCAATATGTAAATCATAAAAGCATTCTCAGAAAGAACAATTACAAATTTTGATTCTTGATTTAAATGATTAATAAATAATGCTATCAACCCTATTGTGATCAAAACAAACGTAAACGTTGTTAGAATATCACCAATATAATAGAGTAGTTCAAAATGAGAGTTGATTAATAATAATGCAAAGATTAGTCCAGATATAATTCCTAATACTAATATGAAAATATGATTTTTCATTCGATATCTCTGTACAATAAACGTATTTTCAATTCCGTTCCTTCCAAGTAATATTCCAAATAGATACATCATAAAATAAGCTGGAACACGGCCAATTTGAACACTGAAAGGTCCAAACAATGTAACAAAATCATAACCTAAGAATAAAGAGCCAGTTCTATATAACAAGACACCTAAAACAAGCATAGTTACTATAAAAATAACATCATTATTGCGAAGTAGTTTCGATACTTTATTCTCCTTACTAAAGAATGGAAAAATCATAATAAAAATAACATTGAACAATAATAGCACCCATAGGAACCACAAATGTTGAGTAGGAAAAATATTCATAACAACGAATTCATAGTATCCTGCGAAATTACTTAAACCAAAATTAATGTATGGATCAGTTCCCTTGAATACTTCCATTAGATAAAAACCAAAAATATTGACTGTATACGTAGCAATAAAAAATACCGCCCCTAATCGTAGTAATCTTGACAACAAATAGGATACTTTCCCTCTTGAAACTTGACTTTTATATGCAAACAGACCTGCAATGAAAAAAAACGTATACATAAAGAAATTATCAAATAAGACTGTCACATATGAAAATATTATCGTTCTATTTCCGTCATGTATGGGTGATCCCGTCCCTGATGGTGTGAATGCTAAAAAAGCATGATGTGCTACAACAAACATTGCTAGCATTAATTTCAGATAACTAATTCCATAGTATTTTTTCATATTATTCCTCCTTAGACTTTCAAATTATATTCTTTAGTATAAAATGATTTCTCAAGAAAAACTATCAACGTTTCATTGAATCTCTAGTATATAATCCATTATTAACTAAAAATTATTGTAATCGTGTAAATCCATTTCTAATCGTGTATTTCAAAATGTAATCGGGTAAATGATTCTTATTATCTACTAAAATTGTATCAAAATAGGTCATTCTCAATCTATTTAGTTACACACTTTAGCACATGAAAAAAATTCAAAATGGCTCTATTAAGACAAAAAAAGTCTGATACATAATCGTATCAGACCAATGCTCGTCTAATGGGTTGCGTAACCTATTTTAATACAATTGCGCCCCCTCATCAATAATCTATGCACTCCTATAAAAAGGTTGCTTGCCACAATATTATCCTTTAATAGAGTTACATTCACTTGTGCTGAGTTAAGTGTTCAAAATTAAATGTGTGAAATACGCTACACAATCCAATCTATTTAAGTATGATATGTTTAAAATACTGTTCTTGGAACATTATTAGCTGTTCTATCTCTTCATTGCTATAAGACTGATTATCAGGAACTATTATTAACTTATCATCATCTTCTTCTAGTCGTCTTATAACAGCAATACATTTCCCTTTATACTCTTTAATTGGATAATCTATTCCCAACACATAACAATCTAGCTCATCCCCATCACCACTTACAGTATCAGGAACAAATCCATAATTAACCTTATATACAATATCAGAACGCTTTGGATGTACTGATCCTAATGGTCTGTCTATTGAAACACTTACAATCTTTCCAATATATTTTTTTGAGTTCATAAACTACTCCTCCTAGCTTTTAAGCATTTTTATCTAAAGGTTTGTCCTGTATTACCCTTTGTCTTGTCATTATGGATTTTATCACTGTTTTTGATAACCTCTAGACTAACTTTACTACAACCTATATACTAAGTTTACTACAAATAATGCTAAAAGTTCATATTCTAATTGGGATTTTATGTTGCATTTTTTATCATCCTAATAGTCTTCTTTGTGTATATTACTTTTGAATATCCATCTTTTTTAAAGCCTTCAGATTTATAAAAACCAATTGCTTTTTTGTTACTTTCCAAAACCCATACAGCGATAATATTAAAATTAGATAATTCTTTATAGCAAACTTTCATTAACGCTTTTCCTATACCCATATTTTTAAAATCATTTAAGATATAAATTGCCATAATTTCTCCTGCATTTTTTAAATCTGTATCTCTAGATTCTATATAACAAGCAAACCCAACAATCTTTTGATCTACAATAGCTACATAGGTATTCTCAGGATGTTCCTTTGCTAGTTTAACACTTCGTTCCAAAGTTATCTTTTCCATGATTTCATCAGGAAAAAGACCTGTATAGGTCTCTATCCAACTTTTGTAATGTACATATCCTTTGCCATTAGAATCATTAATAGTTGCTTTTCTAATGATAAAATCATTCATATTCTATCACCAATCTTTACTTGTATATATCTTTACGATGACCAAATTCAATCACCAATATGATTAATTCATCATCAATAATATTTGCAAGAATTCTATAATTACCAACACGATAACGCCATATACCTTTTTTATCATGAGATAATCCTTTACCTTTATCTCTAGGATTATTAGTCCCCTCCAGATTTTTCTCAATCCAAGCAATAATCATTCTAGCGATTTGTTTATCTAAATTTTTTAAAGATTTTAATGCTTTTTCAGAAATTTTTACTCTATACATGATTAAAAATCCAAAATTTCCTTAGCTTCTTCTATGGTATATGTTTTTGGATTTTCTTCATATTCTTTATAAGCTTGTTCATAAAGAAATATATCAAACTCATCTTCTATTTTTGAAAGGATTGCTTGTCTCATCACTTCTGATACTGTTGTACCATTTAATTCTGCATATTTTTTAATAAGTTTTGATTCTTTCTCACTAACTCTAATTGAAATAGACATTATTATCACCTCGTAATACATTGTATCACTAAATATACTATTTTGCAATACACTGTAAGACAAAATAAAAAAGACTTGAAAGAATATTTCAAATCTCTAAAAATCTATGTCTTGTCATTACTAAGTTTATCATGTTTTTCACTAAAAAAATAGCGTGTTTTACTCTGGAGTTATACCAAGTTTACTTTTTGTGCACTAGAAGCTTACAGCTTTTAGCACTATCGTATTAAATATTGAAAATTTTATTGACAAGTTTTAATCAATAATAGTGAACTGATACCAAAAACCTGTAGTTAGTGTAAACTAGGATATATGCAGGAGGCATCATATGAAAGATAAAAAGAAAAAGAATAGATTGTGGAGTGGAGAATTCAAATTAAAAGTTAGATTAGACATCATTTAAAATGAATTATCCTATTGTCAAGCAGCGCGTAAATATGACAAGTATTTAACCAGTGGTAGTTTAAATGTGAACTGATACCAAAAATCAGTACTTAGTGTATCCGTATTCTCTTCATAAAACATATTCTAAATGAATATCTCTCGGATCACTCTCTAGCAATACTTCATTGGTTTCCATTGCTTCTTGACACCCTAAAGCTTTATAAAATGCTATCGTATCTTTAGATGATCCTGCACATATATATATCTTATCTGCACCAAAGCTACGTGCTTTATGTGTGCAAAATTCTATAAGTTGTTTACCTATACCTTTTTTTCTATATGGCTTCGATATAAAAAGTTGATCCAGTAAAACATAATTTGATTTTTCTCCAAAGATTTCTTTGTTTAACGTAACAAAACCTACCATTGATCCATCTTCATGAAAAACACCTAAAGCAAAACCTTGGTCAATAATTGTTCGTTCAATTGCTCGTTGATGATATGCTATCCCTTCCGGAAAACCAGGCTCATAATAGTCTAAATCAATGAGCTTTTTTTGTCCATCAACATCCCTCCATGCGTGTTTGATATAAATGGACGCATCAATTTCAGAGATACGCTTTGTTTCAGAAAGTTCTATGTTTCTATAATATATTTTATCCATATCTATGCCTTTCTTATAATATAAATCCTAGTAGTAACAACACATAAACGGGTAAAAACTTCTTTCCACCAAACATATAGACTAAACCTGGAACAAGTGCCCAGATGGTCACACCAAGTGCACCTTGTGGGTGTGAAAGAAAATGAATCATCCCCCATGTGAGCATAAGCATGATGCTGCCATATGGGATGTACTTGTTTTTAAAGAATGCTTCACCCATATGTTGGAACATAACAATCATGATGAGCACATGCAACATCTCAACTGCATAATAAAGTACTTGAAAGATGGTAACAATCAATGCATGGCTGCCATACATGTTTTGAAAACCTCTAAACTCTGATATCACCTGCAAGGTTGTTTGATTAGAAAACAAAGATTCAATCCATGTGTAGACAAAGACAAATAGGATAGTGATGACTGTATAGAGTACCGTTCTTTTTGTCATCTTAAAATCTATAAGTCTATCCTTTAGTCCTTTTTTCTTTACCCAGAACCAGATAAGTAAAACACCGCTTAACCAAATCAATATGGTTAATGACCAATGAAAGATTGCACCATACCAATGAATGGGCCAGTTACCTATTTGACTTAAACTTCTACCATCAACGAGTCTTGATATAAAAAGCACACCAAACTCTAATCCTAAAAAGCCAAAAGCAATCATGCCCCATAAGAAAAAGGACATACCTGAAATCTTGTTTTTTGTT
>CAKMKH010000021.1 GCA_927441705.1 uncultured Acholeplasmataceae bacterium
GTATACTTTTATTGGTTGGGATTATGTAATACCTACAAAAATGCCGTCTGAAAATATCGAGTTGACAGCACAGTGGGAGATTAATCAGTATACAATAAGTTTTGATAGTGACGGTGGTTCTGAAATCGGAGATATAACACAAGATTATAATAGTGTGATAAGCGAACCCAATGCCCCATTTAAAGAGGGACATTCATTTGTTGCATGGTGTCTTGATGAGGACTTATTGCTAGACTATAGTTTTACAACTATACCAGCAGAAGAAATCACTTTATATGCAAAGTGGAGTATTAAGTCATACAAATTAAATTATTTTGATGCAACTTCAGTGGATTTTCCGGAGGTTTCAATTGCACTAAAAAAAGGTGAATACGTGATTGATGTTTTTGCAGGAATGCATGCTTCAGTGATTCAAACTTCAGAATATAGAGTATTTGCATGGGGGAATTTCAGTGAAGGCTTAGTTGAAATGCAGACATATAATTTAAGTATCCCACTAGAAATTACAGATTATTTGAATTTACAACCAAATGAAATAATCAAAGATTTTCAATCAAACTTTGATATGAGTATCTTATTGACATCTGATGGACGAATCTTAAGAATAAAATTAACTGGTGTTTTTGATATTACACCTACTTTTCAGCTTGGTTCAGACGAATCTATATATCAAATTTCTTTAGGTAAAGATTATTTTATGGCTCTTACAAACAAACATTCAGTTTATACTTTTGGTAATGGATATTATGGCCAACTAGGTAATGGGTTGTTCGACTATCAAGAAAAACCTATAGAGATATCGAATTACTTCAATCTGAATGAAAATGATTATATTACTGATATACATGCAGGCTTTTACGTTTCAACTGCTTTAAGTAAACTAGGCGAAGTTTTTATTTGGGGAAATAATGAGAGTCATTTAATGATGAATGAAAATATTATTAAGCAGGCTTTACCACTAAATATTTCAGATTATTTTGATCTTGATTTAGATGATCAAATAATTAAGGTAAGTGCATATACTGAATCTAGATGGAATGGAAACGCTATAGCGATAAGTGGAAAAGGGAAAATTTTCACATGGGGGCATTTGATTGGTAACGGAACCAATTCTTTTAGTGATATTCCAATTGACATAACTTATCAATTCGATATGGGACCTCTAGATTTTGTAGACTCTGGTTCTAACTCAACAAATCAGTTTATTTTAACATCAGAAGGGAAAATATATAGATGGGGTACTTTCTATACATCGAGCTATGATACAAGTCATATTGATGAATATAATCCAGTAGAGTTTTCTAATATTATCAACCTAGATTCAAATGAGATAATCGTAACATTTGATGTTGGAAGGCAACATATAATTATGCTTTCAAATTTAGGGAATGTATATCTATCTGGCTTAAATCAATATGGCGCATTGGGAAATGGGATTCCTTATTATTCGCCTGTACCTATTGAAATGACTAGTTTCATTTCGTTAAATAGTGATGAAAATATTGAATCATTTTCATCTGGCTCTAATAATAGTTTTGTTTTAACTACTTTTCAACGAATATTACTATGGGGGCAAAATGCATTTTATAGTTTGGGAAATGATAGTAATAGTCCTCACATATTTCCATACGATGCAACAATGCAATTCGAGTTAAGTGAAAATGAGAAAGTAAAATCTATTGTATTTGGCAGTTTTTATTCTTTTTTACTAACTGATCAAAACCGTGTCTATGCTTGGGGACGTAATAATTATGGTCAATTAGGAGTAACAAGTTCAAACAATTATTCTGGAATCACAGATATCTCATTGCAGTTTGGAATATTATATGATGAGGAAACATACGAAAGCATAGACGCAGGTTCAAACCACAGTGCTTTATTAACATCTTTTGGTCGCTTATTCATGTGGGGAGACAATAGTTATGGACAACTTGGGAACGAATCTATCATATCAACTTCAATACCCATAGATATTACAATGCAGTTTAATCTTTCGCAAGATGAAAAAATAATTAAGGTTCATATAGCTGATAATATTTCTTCTGTTATAACTTCAATGGGTAGAGCTTTTATTTGGGGACAAAATAGTAATGGTGAATTAGGTTTAGGCACATCAACTAATCAGCACGTTCCATATGATATGACACAACTATTTGAATTAAAAGAAAACGAAAAAATTATTGATTTAAAGATTGGGACATTTTTTAGCTTGGCTTTAACTGACCAAGGTAGAATTTTCTCATGGGGCAAAAATAACATTACTGGTTCACTTGGAACCGGAGACAATTCATCTCAACTTTATCCTGTTGATATTACGCATAATTTTTCTTTAGAGAACGATGAAATTATCATAAGCATCTATAAAGGGACACAAAATGCATTAGCACTTACTTCAAATCGGAGAGTATTTCGATGGGGTGAATCTTATCCGACATCATCAAGAATTTATTCAAGCAAAATGAATTTTCCGGAAGAAATCACAAAACAATTTAATCTTTTAGAAGGCGAATATTTTGTTAAATTTTCTTTAAATGGTCAAAAAGTTATGGGAGTAACTAATTTAAGTAGACTTTTTGTCTGGTATGATATTAGTAAAGGAGAAACAACCAGAGGGATATTAACAAACCAAAATATTCCGAAACCACTTCAGACTATTTATACATTAGATACTAAAGAAATTGTATATGGAGGATCAATTGACACATTTACACCTATAAAAGAAGGTTATGTTTTCAATGGTTGGTATTTAGATCCAGAATACACTATTCTTTTTGAATTTGAAACGATGCCAGCAGAAGATTTAATTTTATATGCGAATTGGATAATAGAATAATAAAATAAAATCACATTATACGTTCTAAAAAACAAAGTCTCTATTCTATTTTAGAACAAAGATATATAAAGATAAGATTATAATTTTAATCACTTATGAATAGACTCTGTCATATATTAAAAAACTGTTGAAAAAAGGATCAAATGAGTATAATAAAAGTAACTGAATTAGACTATATTTAGGAAGCATTCTTGATATGACTTTATTGATAATGTATTTTATAAAATTAGGAGAAGAATCATTAAATTAAATGAATTATTTGCTTTTTTTGGAAAAACACTTTTTTTATTTCAAGTTGAAACCATTCCATCGAGCGCTGTCGGTAAGCCTGCAAGCGCAGGAACGGATGAAGTAATAACAACGGTTAAGAATTTTGGTATAAGCAGTTATGGTGGGAATTATATTAATACTTTTACTCTTAAGGTCATTGAAAATTTAGAGCCGTTTGAGATAAAAGAACATATATATGAAAAAATTGAATCAATACCTGAAGAACTTTTAAATTTGGAAGTGGTCGAATTAAGCGAATTATCACTAGAAGGATATTTTAAAGAATCATCTACTGGAAATGCATACTTAGCGAATAAAAGCAGAATGACTATTTTTTTAGAATAGAAAATGGTAAAGGACGATGAACTCAATTGTCGCAAATAGAACATGGTTATTGATGAAAAGATAGATGTCTCATGTTGTTTCCCTACTTCTATAATGAGATATTTGATCCTTCTTTTTCTGATCTGTGATAAAATAATATTCTTTATTTGAGATAAATTAGTAAAGAAGGAAATAATGTCTATGAAAAATTCCAAGAAAAAAGAGCAATTAATTTTGCTCTTTTTCTTTTTCAGATAATCCCAAGAAATAATCAGCAGTAGTGTTAAGTGCTTTCACTAATTCTACAATTTGCTCTTGATCAAGTTTTCTAGATCCATTCTCATATTTAGAGATTGAACTACGATCGACTTTTATGATTTTTGCGACCTGTTCTTGAGTTAGACCTCTATTTTCTCGAATTTCCTTAAGCTTTAACATATAAAAACGCCCCTTTCATATTGACAAAACAATTATTTTGCTTTATCATTGATGTGTGACACCGTGTCACGGAAGCATCCACTTGGCTGTGTGCTGCTAAACTTAAGATTCGTTTAGTTGTAATTTGGTACCCCCTGTAGGGCTCGAACCTACGACCCAATGATTAAGAGTCATTTGCTCTACCAACTGAGCTAAGAGGGCATCTCATTAATCATGCCTTTTTATTATAGCATATTCATAAAAAAAATCAAATAATATTTTTCAAATCAAATCTAAAAAATCATGAAATTTATATATATCATGCAAAAAACTCAAAATTCTTGTAATTTAGTCCTGCAAACACCCGTTTTTCAATCATAATATGGTATAATTTTCTATAGATTACAACAAGAGGGTTTATATGTATAATTACACTTTAGGGTTTTTAATCCATAAAAATCAAATACTTATGTTAAATAGAAATAAATCTCCATGGATGGGTTCATGGAATGGTTTAGGTGGTAAGATAGATTTAAATGAATCACCAAAAGCATGCATAAAAAGAGAAGTTTATGAAGAAACTGGCTTAGATCTAGATCTTAACAAATTCATCTATAAAGGTGATGTTACATGGAATACATTTCATGCTAACGGTCAAGGTCTATATATCTACATCTACTATCTTGACGATAATTTTAAACTAGAAACACCAATTAAGGTTGATGAAGGTATTCTAGATTTTAAAGATATTGATTGGTTGTGCGATTTTAATAATGAAGGCTTAGCAAAAAACATTCCTTATTTTTTACCATCCATATTAAAAGAAGAAATAATTTATGAGCATAGCTGTATATTTGAAGGTAATTTATTAAAAGTGGTTAATAAGAAGAGGTTGAAAATATGCCAGAACTTATTATAGGATTTAGTCTTATAGTTGTCATAATTATTTGTGTATGGCTGTATGCTAGTCATAAGGAAAGCAAATCATTTAAAGAACAGACATTTAGCATCTTAAATGTTTATGGTGATGTCATATCAAATGATAAGACTACGTTATTTAAAATCAATAATAAGACTTATGAAATTATGTTTTTTAAGATAGCTAAAACTCATGAACTTACCATCAATAGTAAATATATTTGGGAAGTTCACATGAAGGGTCGAAGTACATTACTGAATCAAATGTATTTTTTAAAGAGCGAGTATCCAAAAATAATTATAATTTATCCAATGGAAACTAAAATAAAGAGATTTATAAATGAAAACGAAATGGTATTTATCGATTATAAAGATGAATTTTATAATATGCGATTGGTAAAACTTAATGAATTAGAGATTTTACTCAATGATTATCTAAAATAAAAAATAAGATCAGTAAAGTTAGAAGATTTTATATAGTAAACAAAAAGAATTGGAGTTAACACCTATATGATTCACAACATAACAAAAAAACAAAATAATTCTGATATGTGTTTTGTTTGTGGTATCCACAACGATGCTGGATTAAACATTAAATATTATGAACTAGAAAATAAACACCTCATTGGTGTTTTTAAAGGAACTGATGTTCATCAAAGTTATCCTCAAAGGATGCATGGTGGAATTACATCAGCACTTCTAGATGAAACGATTGGACGAGCAGTACAAATATTAAATACCGACATTTGGGGTGTGACAGTTGAACTTACAGTTAAATTTTTAAAACCTGTTCCACTCGATCAAGAATTATATGTTGTCGGACACATCACAAACCTTAGAAACAGAATGTTTGAAGGTGAAGGTTATATATGTGATACACAAAAAAACATATTAGCAACCGCTAAAGGGAAATATTTTATTAAACATGTCGATCAAATTGTTGACGACTTAGATTTTGTAAGGGAGCAATGGATTTATGTTGAAGATGATAAAGATTCAACAGTAAAATCCTTCGATTTACCTATATGAGTATATTAGAAGTAGAGAACATCACGTTTAGCTACAGTGGGGAAGAACTTTATCAAAAAGCATCAATGCGTCTATTTGAAGGAGAACATGCGGTATTAGTAGGACCTAATGGGACTGGAAAATCAACATTTTTAAAATTACTTGATAAACGTTTAAAGCCTGACAATGGTAGTGTTTCGTGGATGCCAAACAAAAAAATTGGCTATCTAGACCAATACGCAAAAATTAATCCTAGTATTTTAGTTAAAACGTATTTATATGACGTTTTTTTACCACTTTTTGAAAAAGAAAAAGAAATGGAAAGATTATATCATTCTATTGCTAACGAACCAGAAGACAAACACGAAAGAATCATGCACTGGGCTTCAGATATTCAAGAACAATTAATTAATTCAGAGTTTTATCAAATTAAATCTTTAGTTGGAAATATTATCCACGGGCTTGGTTTAACAATGGATATCTTAGAAGAGCCAATTAAACATTTATCAGGCGGTATGCGCGCAAAAATCATATTAGGAAAGCTTTTATTAGAAGATGCAGATATTTTATTGTTAGATGAACCAACAAACTTTCTTGATGTTAGACATATTGAATGGCTAACAAAATTCTTAAATAGCTATCAAAAAGCATTTATCGTAGTTTCTCACCATGAAGAGTTCTTGATGGATATAGCACAGACTGTATTCGCACTTGAAAACGGTCAAATTACACGTTACAAGGGAGATTATTTGTTTTACCTAACAGAACGCGAACTAAGAATGAAACAGCAAGAAAAAGCATTCTCAAGCCAACAAAAATTTATTAAGAAAACAGAAGATTTCATTAAGAAGAATATTGTGCGTGCAACAACTACTAAACGTGCTCAATCTAGACGCAAGATGCTACAAAAAATAGAACGGATTAAACCACCACAAAAATCAAAAATTTATCATTTCCATTTTCCATTATCAAGAACAACCGGTAAAGATGTGTTTACATCTTATGATTTAGAAATTGGCTATAGTGAACCTATATTAGAACCACTATCGATTGCTATTTTAAAACAAGAAAAAGTTGCGATTACGGGAAAAAATGGAGTTGGGAAATCTACATTCATAAAAACCATTTTAGATATTATTCCAACCTTAGGTGGTAAGTTCGAATGGATTGATACAGCACATATTGCATATTTTGAACAAGAATCAAAATTTGAAGATGGTATTACACCTTTTCAATACATCCATCATCAATACCAACATTTTACGAAAAAAGATATTATGAGTTTATTAGGTAATCATGGGATTGATTATGATATGGCAACTAGATCTTTAAATACGCTATCTGGTGGAGAACAAACCAAGGTGAGACTTGCACTTTTAAGACACCAAAAGGGAAATGTTTTAATTCTAGATGAACCAACAAACCACTTAGATGTTCAAGCCAAAGAAGCTTTAAAAGATGCATTAATTAGTTACGAAGGCACATTGATCTTAGTTTCTCATGAAAAAGAATTTTATCAAGATATTTGTGATTATGAAATCACTTTATATGAACCAGAATAAAATGAGCTATTTGGCTCATTTTTCTTTACAATCATAGTAATGAGTGATATAATCATCATGTAACCCCCCCGGTATAGGGGTAAAACAATAATAAGGAGTGTTTATAGATGAAAACAGTAGAATATAACGTAACAGGAATGACATGTGGAGGATGCGCAAGTAGCGTAAGACGTGTTGTATCAAGAAATAAAGGTGTTGAGGATGTTGAAGTTGAAAATATGAAAAATAGAGTTGTTGTAACATATGATGAAAGCTTAGTGACAGATGATTTAATTATAAGCCAAATTTCAAAATTAGGCTTTAATGCAGAAGTTAAGAAATGACAACAAAAAAATTTGACATCATAGGCATGACATGTGCATCTTGTGCACAATCTATCGATAATGTCTTAAAAAATAAAAAAGGTATTATCAAAGCAAATATCAATTTAGCAACAGATACAGCTTTCATATCATATGATGAAAAAATTATTTCAATAGAAGGTGTTATTGAAACTATTGAAAGCGCTGGATACGATGCTAAACTCAAAGATGATAAGATGAAAACATTGACATTAAGAGTAGAAGGCATGACCTGTGCGACTTGTGCAGGTAATGTTGACCATGCAGTTAAAGATTTAGAAGGTGTTAAAGAGGTATTTGTTAACATAGCTAACGATAAAATGACAGTTACTTTTGATATGGAGATTTTAAAGTTAAGCCAAATCAAAAAATCTGTTCAAGATGTTGGTTATGATGTAATTCTTGAAGAAGAAATTGATGAAAACGTAGACCCTGATGTCATAAAAATGAAGAAAGCTAAAAAAAAGATGCTTATATCAGCATCAATTTCAGCAGTTATCATGTCATTAATGATTATTCATATGTTTATAATTTCCATTCCAGGATATACGATCATTACGGCAATCTTAGGATTTCCAGTAGTCTTTATAATTGGAGCACATGTTCATAAAGCAAGTTTTAAATCCTTAAAAGCTAGAAGACCAAATATGGATGTATTAGTATCTTTAGGATCTATGCCACCTTATTTAATAGGTCTTTTAGGATTGTTTATGCCAATTACAACATTTATTGAAATGGCAACGACCATTATGACTTTCCATTTAATTGGTAAATTTTTGGAATCTAGAGCTAAAGGCAAAGCATCTCAAGCGATAAAGAAATTAATAGAATTAGGTGCTAAGACAGCAAGAATTATTGTTGATGGTGAAGAAATTGAAGTTTTAACTCAAGAATTATCAGAAGGAGATATCATGGTGATTAAGCCAGGAGAAAAAATTCCAACTGATGGAAAAATTATTGAAGGTGAATCTTTAATTGATGAATCATTAGCAACAGGAGAATCGATGCCTGTTAAAAGAAAAGCTGGAGATAATGTTATTGGTGCAACCATTAACAAACATGGATTACTAAAAGTAGAAGTTACAAAGATTGGTAATGATACATTCTTGGCTCAAATTATTAATTTAGTCGAAGCTTGTCAAGGATCAAAAGTTCCAATTCAAGCATTTGCGGATCGTATTACTGGTTTTTTCGTTCCAGCTATTTTAGTAATAACAGTATTAACATTTATTTCATTTAATGTGTTTCCTGATTTTCATTTAGGTATATTAGCATCTGTTGAAGGTATTCTACCTTGGGTATCAACAGATCAATCAACACTTACCCTAGCATTTGTTACAGCAACTGCAGTATTGGTTATTGCTTGTCCTTGTGCACTTGGATTAGGTACACCAACAGCTTTAATGGTTGGTAGTGGATTAGGTGCAGAAAAAGGTATTTTAATTCGTAATGGGGAAGCAGTTCAAACATTAAAAGATATAAAGGTGATTGCATTTGATAAAACAGGAACACTAACTTATGGTAAACCTGTTGTTACTGATATAGTATCAAGTGATGATAAAACTCTATTATCGATTGCTGCATCTTTAGAAAAAGGATCTGAGCATGTATTAGCTTCAGCAATCATTGAAAAAGCTAGAGAATTAAGCAGTGTCTTTAAGGGTATCAAAAACTTTGAAGCAATTGTTGGCCATGGTATAAAAGCTGATATTGAAGATCAAACATATTATATTGGTAATCTAAAGCTGATGAGAGATGTAAAGATGGATTACAGTAAGTATGAAGACCAAATGATTAAACTAGAACAAGAAGCTAAAACTGTGATGTTAGTTGCTTCAAGTAAAGAGATTTTAGGTATGATTGCAGTAGCAGATGCATTAAAAGAAGGTGTAGCAGATGTTATTAAAGCTATTGAATCATTAGGCATAAAAACTGCAATGATCACTGGAGATAATAAACGTACTGCAGAAGCAATTGCTAAGAAAGCAAATATATCTCAT
>CAKMKH010000022.1 GCA_927441705.1 uncultured Acholeplasmataceae bacterium
AGGTATCGTTGTCAAAATTGCGCGTGTCGCTGATGGTGGAAAAGGGCGGGCTGGTGCGGTTCGTGTCCTTTGCCGAACTGATGCAGTAACTGCCGACGCTGCCGAGGGTGGTGGTCAATGTGGGAGCGGGGGGGGGGCCGGGTGGCGGGGGGGGCGGGAAAAACAATAACAAAACGTGGCGGCCCACCCGCGCCCACCCCCCCCCCCACATACATTTAAACTAACACGATAGACATACACCACGCCCAACCAAACTCTTAACGTTTAATTATATCAATAGAAGCATTTTAGTTATTCGACTAAAATGCTTTTTTGTTGCATTATTGAAATTAAATGTTAAGATGAAACTATAAAGGTGGTGTTGTACATGCTAAGTTTTAGAAGAACATATGATGCTATTTCTGGCAATTGGGACAAAACACAATCTAAAATGGAAGAAGAAGAAAAAAACATCTTAAGTTATTTGACACAAGATGAGATGGAAAGAGATCGTATAGCTGAAGAGAAAAGCTTTCTATTTTCTGCAATATTGTTAAGTTTTGTTTTTCTAACGATTTTCATCATTATATTTTAATTAATAAAAACACCTAAAACCAAATAGTTTTAGGTGTTTTCTTGTTTAAGGATACATTTTTGATCTTTATGTGATGCATTATTAACATATGATGATATTTCGTATGCAAACATTTCTTCCGCACTGTAAGGTTTTAACAAAGCCATATATTTTTCTTTAGTAGATGTCGGGTCCAACCAACATACAATATCATTATCGGATAAAATAACAGGCATTCTATCATGAATTGACTCCATTAGTTTATTAGATTGAGTCGTTATAATAGCTGCAGAGTATAGAGGTTTGTCTGAACTTTTATTGATGCTCCAAATCCCTGCAAAAGCGAATAGTTTTTTATTTTTGAGCATAATTCTATAAGGAGTTTTCTGCCCATTTATGGATTTCCACTCATAGAAGCTATCCGCAAATATGATACATCTTTTCGATGTGACACTTTCTTTAAACAAATTTTTTGTGAGTAGAGTTTCCGCCCTAGCGTTTATGATAAGAGTTGATTTCGAAGTATTAACTGTGAAATGAGGCATAAACCCCCATTTAATAGTTCCTACTCGATATTTGCTGTCATGTTTTATCATTGCTATTATTTCTTCAGATGGAGCAACGTTATATTGGGGTAAAGTGTTCTCTTGAATAGATATTTCTAGATCCTCATAACGCATTAAATAATTTAGAAAATCCTCTTTAGTTAATGTAATTGTAAAGCGTCCACACATCCCAAACACCTCTACTTGTGAAAATAACTTAAATATATTTTACCATATTTTCAAATTGAGTTAATAATCTACGATTTGAGTCTACATTTATGATATAATAATAGAGTAAAAAATCTTTTCTAGACACTCATTTTATGCATATAATTGACGTATAAGCGAATACGTCTTTAATAGCGCATTTTAATAATGAGATATGGAAAAAATATAGCGAAGGAGACGTCATGAATATATTATTTTGTTTAACACCTAAGGAGAAAGTTGCTCACATATATAGTGACTCAACCATAAGACAAGCTCTAGAAAAAATGCAAGTATATAGATATAGTGCTATACCTGTACTTGATAGAGAAGGTGCTTATGTTGGAACAATTAGCGAAGGAGACTTGCTTTGGTTTATAAAGGAAATGAAACTAGATTTTGAAAAAACAGAACAGATGGGCATATTAGAAGTACCTAGAAACAAAACAAATACTTCTGTGATGATAACAGCAAATATGGAGGATATCATTGATATATCGACACAACAGAATTTTGTACCAGTTGTAGATGACTATGGTTCGTTTATAGGAATCATAACTAGAAAAGATATATTCAATTATATGGTAGATCAAATGAACATCAAAGAACAAATCGCACTAGAGGAAAGTTAATAAATATATTTAATAATAATGGTTTTGGATATGATCCAAAACCTTTTTTTATAGAAAAATGCATAAATTAGACAAATATCTAATTTTATCAAATATTTAAATAAAATATCAATAATTTAATAAAAAGTGCTAAATAAGGCTAACATATCTTAATATAAGCACTCAAAAAATGCATACATATAATAATAAATTAGATGAATGTTTATAAAAATAGATAAATATCTAATAAAATGCTTGACATTCGATAAATTACGATATATAATGAAAATGTAAACAACGATTGATGTTAGTTCATAAGACATGAATTAACTTGCATGAATTTAAGTTTAATAGGAAGGGAGTATATATCGTGAACTATATATATAACAACAAAACACAAAATCAAAACATGGACTTATTATCATTTTGGAATCAATATATCCAAGATAAGAAAGAACCAAAACCGATTTGGAAATAAATAATTAAGGAGTACCATTATGAAATTTTATCTTAAACAAAAATCAAAAAAAATTTGTACATTTTATCATTTATCTTTATGCCCTAATCATTATTGGAGTCAATTTAGCAAAAGATAATTTTTAAGGAGTATTATAGATGAATAGGAAGTTACTAAAAAATAAAAATTTTATGTTGCTAATCATTGGAAATTTTATTTCTCTCATTGGAAGTAATATCCAACAGTTTGTGCTTTCACTATATGTGTTAGCACTTACTGGATCAGCTACATTGTTTGCATCAATGCTTGCAATATCAATCTTACCAAGAATTCTTTTATCCCCGATTGCTGGTGTATTTGGAGATTGGTTTGACAAGAAAAAATCAATTGTATTTCTCGACTTAATTAATGCTGTTGTTTTATTTGGGTTTTCATTTTATTTAATGTTTAATTCTGAATTATCAATTGCGTTAATTTACTTATTAGTCATCATATTAGAAATCACAGAAATCTTTTTCCATTCTTCAATATCTGCAGTTATGCCCAGTGTTGTTGATAAAGATGAGTACTTAGAAGCAAATTCGCTTCGAACAATGCTCGTTTCTTTTGGTCAATTAATGGCACCAATATTTGGTGCAATCATTTATGGAGCATTTGGGTTAATGATCGCAATATTGATTAACGCTATAAGTTTTTTAGCATCAGCAATTAGCGAAATGTTTGTCAATATACCGAAAACAAAAGTTGAAAAACAAAAGAAATCCATAGCATGTTTTAAAAAAGATTTTGTTGCAGGACTAAAAATCATTAAAGATTCTAAAGCTATCAGAACATTTATCTCTATTGCAATAATTATTAATTTCAGTATTGCACCGTTATTTTCAGTAGGTTTAATATTTTTAGTGAAAGAAGTTTTAAGCCAATCTGACCTAAAACTTGGTTTACTACAAACTGTGTTATCTGCATCAATGATTGCAGCACCAATACTAATGACCCATAAGATAAAAAGTATGAGGATAGGAGACTTATTAATTAAAGCAATTCTCATGATAGGTTTTCTTGTTATGATGATCTCATTAAGTGTTCATCAATTATTATTTAACTTAAATGATGGCACAGTTTCTTATTATTTTATTCTTGCCACATGTTTTTTAATAGGTATTTTAGTAACAACTGTCAATATTTCGGTTCACACATTATTTCAACAAATAGTACCACTCGAATTTATGGGTAGAACATCAACTGTATTATCACTATTTGCAACTATTGCAGTTCCTTTAGGACAGATGTTTTTTGGATATCTTTATGATATAATAAATCCAGGGTTAGTTGTGATCTTAAATGGTTTTCTAATCGTATTAACTGTCCTTATTTATTATCGCCAATTGATTATTATTGGTAATGAGTCTGAAGAACAAGTTAAAGACAAAATCATAGAAAGAAGAGTGATTGCTAGTGAAGTTTGAATTTAATAAAGATGCTAGTCGAATATTAGACTATTTGATCTATCCGAGATTATATTATTTTATAGACAAAGATGATAAAGAAAACGAAGAAAACTTTCAAAGTTTGATTAGAGAAGATTTCATGGAGTATGTAGAAGAAACCATGAAAGCATTTATACCTTATAATGATATTATTGAAAGATATTATCAAAAAGATATTTATGCGAATATTGATTTTATTCAAATTGTAATTAAGGCATTTCCACCTTATGAATATAAAGATGAACATCTTTATATAAATGATTTATTAAAAGTGAATGATGAAGAGTTTAGAAAAAAATTTATAAAAACACTTATCACCATCGATGATGAGGATAAAAATCAAGATATTGATGAATCACTAATTGATGAAGCTCATGCTATAAAATATATCAATGATCTTAAAATAGACGCATCTAATAAATGGAATATGCTCATGATGGTACAAGATCCAAAGAAATGTTTAAACGAATTTGTTGATTTATTAAAGCATATTGAACCTAGATTTTATGACTATTATAAGACACAAGCAGATGAAGTCATCATAGTTGGTAATAAATTATCAGCAAAATTAGCTGTTAATACTAGTGAGACATTAAGAAAAATGAGTTACAATGCTGTTAATTACGATTTTACTGGTAATGATATATGTCATTTTTATGTGTCTGCAATATTTCCTTATACACTAAGATTTATTGAAAATGGAGATTGTAGAATTGTATGGGGATTAGAAATGGAATATTCATTTGAAAAATTACATGAGATGAATGAGGATAAGATGATTCAAAGAGTAAAAGTATTTAAAGCTCTTGGTGATAAAACACGCTATGATACAATAAGATTAATTGCAAGCGGAGTGAGTTCTATCAAAGATATCGCAAATAAACTAGATGTCTCGAGTGCAACAATTTCATATCATATTAACGAATTTCTAACAAGTAGTATTATCTCTTTAAACCGCAAAAAAGATAAAAAATCTATATACGATGTTGACTATCAGAAACTTGAAGATGTCTTAACTGAGCTTAGGAATGATTTAAAGTTTCCAAAATAAGAAAAGTTCATTAGTGTTTAGCTAATGAACTCTTTTTTTATATATGGAAACGTCTCTTAAATTCTTCCCTTGAATTTTTTGATGGGAGAAAAATAATACCAAGCAATGTCACAGCTGCATAACTAAAGCTAATAATAGATGGCCAGAAAACTGTCAATACATTAAATAGAAATAATATACCAGGAATTAAGCCAACAATTGTAATAATTAGTAATGGAGCGAAATAATCAAACCATTTTTTACGATTTGTTATGATTAAAAGACTTAATACAAAAATATTTGATGAGACAGCAACAGGGAATACAAAATCAACTGCCCAGCTATAATCTCGAAGTGACAATCCAATTAAAATAACTACCAATATCGTCGATATCATGACTTTCGTAAATTTAGATGCCCAAAAATTTGGATTTCCTAATATGACTAATAACACAATGGTATAAAGGTTTGTGACTGATACCACTAAAGACCATGTAAGAGGTAGTCCACTTAAATAATCTAATGCGATAGTAATCATAATACTCATAAAATTTAAGAATATGAAGAGTCTATAAAAGAAATTAGATTTCGATTTCTTACTGATTTCTTTAAATTTATAAACAGATTGATCGTTTTCTTCAACTTCTAAATCTCCATCACATAAAATGCATTGCTTTAAATCTGTATCATAATGGATATGACAAGTTTTACAATATTTCATCGTAGCCCTCCTTATAATTAGTATCAACAATAAGCTCAAGTCCTTCTTTGACGAGCATTTGAGTTAAATAGTTCATAATACTTAAATCTTTAAGAGGAGAACTCAATATAATATTAGTATCTTCTTTAAGCGAAATCAATGTCATTGCTATGCTATAGCCAGCATTAACAAAATCAGCATCGATTATCTTGTTTTCTAAATCTTTCGGTAATTTACAAATACCTAAATTTGAAATTGAACAACTATTTATACTTTCACCTAAAATATTGTAGCCAACTTTAAAGGCGATTTGTTTTAAAAGAAGAGGTAACATTCGAATAAATACGTTTTTTTCGAAACCTACTAAGGCATTAACTCTACCATGTAATTGATGTTTATCTAATTGATTCTCATATTGTGCTTTTGTTAGTTCAAGCATTTCTTCGAATGTCCAGTCGTTTTTTTCACTTGTATAAGTTGCTTTTATGTATAAAGTAAAATTTCTAAGTGACATGGAATCGAAGTAAGGTCTTAAATTAACAGGTATAAATATTTTTAATGGTTTTTTATGATTTATAAAATCAACAGACTCTTTATATATACTATAAGCCAAAAGAGCAGTCACATATTGTGTGACTGTAACATGATATTTATTTTTCACAACGTCTATAAAAGCTTTAGTGTTTAGCTTGATTTTATAAACCATAACCCAATGATGGTGAAACTTTTCACCAGTGATATGATAAGCTTTTTCCTCTTTGAGGTTTAACTTATTAGTTTTATCATAATTAGATACGAAATTATCTTCACTTTCCTTTTTCGAATATGGAAGTTCACTCAAAATCAAGTGTTCATGCTCTAATTTAAATCCACGCATTTTAAAATACTGAAAAACAATAGATTTCAAAAATTGTAATGCTCCTGTTCCATCAGAAATTGCGTGAAATGTTTCTAAAGTAATCTTATTATTCAAATAGTAGACTTTAAACAAATAACCACTATTTAGTATTGACTTGAAATATTTACAAACCTGTGCGGGTTCTTCCTCAACTTTAAAATATCTTTGATTCTCTGAAAAATAGTTCCAAAATAATCCATTTTTCATTTGTACTGCAAAGGTTTCAAATCTTGGTAAAATTTTATTTACAGCTTCCTCTAGCACATTAGAATCTACTGTTTCATCCAAATAAAAAGACAAACGAAAAACGTTGCTACGATCATCTTTAGATACGGCTGGAAAAATTTTGGCTGCGTTATCAAGTTTATACCAGTATTTTCTTTTCTTCAAAATTTCACATCCTGTTCCTTATAAGATAAGTGTCTATATTTATTATACACTTTTTTTTCTATTTTACTTCATAGTTTACATGAATAACACATTTAGTTTTTTTATTAAAATATGTCAAAAACTATGAATAAATGATAAACTATATATAATAGTATTAATATCCTAATCATATATAAATAAAAATTAAAAAACAATCATTTAATTTACAAGATGACATATTGACCATTACAGGAGGGTTCGTATGATACATTTGTTTGAAAAAGGAAATAATAGTAAGACTTTAGTTTTATTACATGGAACTGGTGGTAATGAGTATGATTTACTGTCGGTTGGAAAAATGATTGATAAAAACGCGAATATTTTAAGCATTCGAGGTTCTATATTAGAATATGGTATGCCTAGATTTTATAAGAGGAAATCGATGCTAGAGTTTGACTACGATAACTTGATCGAAAAAACACACGAACTTAGAGAGTTCATTGATGATTCATCAAAAATATATAAATTTGATCGAAATAAAGTCACTGTTATTGGATACTCTAATGGAGCAAATATTGCTTCATGTATACTATTTCATTATGAAAAAGCATTTAGTCAAGCCATATTGTTTCATCCAATGGTTCCTATTAGAGCAATAGAACTAGCAAAACAAAATCAGACAAGAGTGTTTATTGGAGCTGGACGCTTCGATCAGATGATGCCAGATCATGAAGTTGAAGAACTTACTCAAATATTTCAAAGTGTAAATGCTGATGTAGAGGTATTTTGGACAGATTATGGACATCAATTGAGTAAAGAAGAGATCCTTGCAGCAAAAATATGGTATGAGAGAAAGGATGTATCCTATGATGATGAAATTTGACGTAACAGAAAAAGATATAGTAGAAGCTAAAAGTAAATATATAGAATCATTGAGCCCTTTTAAACTCAAGGTTTTTCCTAGTAAAGAAAAGAAAAAATATGTACTTTTAAGATTTTTGATTGAACTTTTTGATGAACATACCAAATACAATGAATTTGAAGTTAATCAAATATTAAAGCCAGTCTATGATGATTATGTAATCTTAAGGAGATATTTAGTTGATTATGGTTATCTTGATAGACTTGATAATGGTAAGGCTTATTGGGTTAAACAAAACTTATAATAAAAAAAGGTTAAGCAAATTAAACTTGCTTAACCTTTATTAATTTTTGGTGGTATGCGATGGTTAGAATGCACCTCATAATGATGCGCAATTGTGATGAGATTTTCATCATCATATTTTTTACCAAAAAAGACTAATGAAATAGGATTTAAATCAGTAAGAGCCTTAGCTGGAACACTGATAGTTGGACTTCCATAGATTGGAGCATATGAGTTTCTAATTGTTGAGATTGCAGCATCCAAACCATAATATTTTAATGTTTTTTCTAACTTAGATGCAATTTCCATTTGATTATCTTTTATTTTTTTGTATTCGAAATCTTGCAAATCGCCTGATGTATTTAATGCACCTGTAAATATAGATTGACCATATTTCAAGCAGCGTTCTTTGTTATTTTCATTGAACTCTATAAGTTCTTTAAGGGAATGTATAGGACAAGTATCTTTAACAGATTCGAAATATGCATTTAAGTCATGATTAAACTCGTTAAGTAGCGTCTCATCATTTCTTAAATCATCAAGTTCGAATTCTATTTCAATAACTGATGCACCAAGTGAAGTGAAAATATGTTTTGCTTCTTCAATAATTTTGGAATCTTCATCACTATATTTAAAATCTTTATATTTATAATTTAGAATCCCGATTTTTTTATTTTTGACATGATTTTTTGTTGCTTCATAAAAATGTGGCTCATAAGATTTACAAATATTTGTTGAAGAGTCATTTTCATCATATCCGTATATAACATCAAGTAACATTGCACAATCTTCAACTGTTTTTCCCATAGGACCAGCAGTGTCTTGAAATTGTGAAATTGGAATGATGCCATATCGTGATACAAATCCTAAGGATGGCTTAATCGATGTAATGCTATTTTTATAAGCAGGAGCCATTAAAGAGCCATTAGTTTCGGTACCAATAGAAATAGGTATTAAATCAGCAGCAACACTGACAGCGGAACCAGTAGAAGACCCTAAGGGATCTATTTCTTTATCATAAGGATTAACAACTTGACCGTGAAGAGATCCATAGCCACTTGGCATGTCATCATAACTCATGAAATATGCAAACTCAGATAAATTTGTTTTTCCTAATAACACCATGCCAGCTTCACGTAGTTTTTTAACTATAGTTGCATCAAAGGGTGCAATATAATCTTTAAGAGCATAACTGTTAGCAGTTGTATGCATTTTATCATGTGTTTGAATATTATCTTTAATGACTATAGGTATGCCATGAAGCATACTCTTTTTAGGATGAAGTTCTAAATCTTCAATAATATGATCGATATCTGGATTAATTTCAGCGATTGCATTGAGATACCCATCATATTTTTGAATGTTTTCTAGATAATAAACAATGATATCACTAATTGATTTATGATTTTGATCTAATTCGCGAATAAGATCTTTAACAGTTTTTTCTTTCATAATGCCTCCTTAATTATGGTCTTAATTGCTATATCTAATGTTCTTGTTATTGCGTATAAATCTGTAGCATAAGTATCAGTTTTTTCTGTGACTTGACTAAATATATAGGGAACATGAATAAAACCTGCTGGAATGTTTATATTATTTTGTTTGAGGTAATATAATAGATGATACATGAGATGGTTACATACATAAGTACCAGCAGAATTAGAAACAATTGCTGGAATACCATCATCTAGCAAATTATCAACAATTTTTCGGACTGGTAAAGTAGAAAATATTGCATCTGGTCCGTTTTCTATGATCAATTGATCAATAGGCATAAAATCATTATTATCTTTAATAGTAGCATCATTTATATTGATAGCTATTCTTTCAATTCTCATATTTTTAGCTCCACCAGCTTGACCAACTAAAATGACTGCATTCGGCTTATAATCTTCAATTGTTTTTATGAGTTGATCTTTAGATAAGTTAAAAGCTGTATCAATTTCTTGTTTAATAATTTTATATGCATCAATTTCATCTGGCAAATATTTGATAGCCTCATAAGATGGATTAATATGCTCACCACCAAAGGGTGTAAATCCAGTAATTAATATAGATTTCTTCATAGGCTCACCTCTAATTTTAGTTTAACATAAAATGAAAAAAATGCGTTTTTAAAAAAATAATTGTTTACTTAAAACTTAAAATATACTTTAGAAAAGAAAAAAACTAATTAAATAATAAAAAATAGTAAATATTATAACTATTATTGACTTTTATATATAAAAAGCGTAATATTAATAAGGTCGGAGGTACGATTAATGAATAAAAAGATAATAATTATTGGTGGTGTTGCAGGTGGAGCTACCACTGCAGCACGTTTAAGAAGATTAGATGAATTCGCTGAAATTATCCTAATAGAACGCGGTGAATATATATCATTTGCAAACTGTGGGCTACCTTATCATATAGGTAAAGTAATTCCATCAAGAGATAGTTTAGTTGTTCAAACAATAGAAGATATGCATCAAAAATTTAATATTGATATCAGGAATTTTTCCGAAGTAATTGATATTGATAAAAATGCTAAAAAAATCGTTATTAATGATATAAATAACAATAAAACTTATGAAGAAACATATGATAAATTGGTTATTTCTACAGGTAGTCAACCTATTAAGCCACCTATTCCTGGAATTAATGAAGCTAAAAATTTGTTTACTTTAAGAAATATTCCAGATATGGATATCATTATTAAGTATATTGAAGAAAATAAACCTAGAAAAGCAATAGTCATTGGTGGTGGATTTATAGGCGTGGAAATGATGGAAAATCTACACCATTTAGGTATGGACGTTTCTTTGATAGAAATGGCTCCTCAAGTTATGGGAATGTTCGATTATGAAATGGCGCAAATGATTCATCAAAAAATTGTAGAAAATAATGTTGGATTAGTTTTAAATGACGGTGTAAAATCATTTGATCAAGAAGGCAAAAAGGTTACATTGTCATCAGGATTAACAATCATGACAGACCTTATTATTTTTGCAATTGGGGTAAGACCAGATAATATATTGGCTAAAAAAGCTGATTTAGATTTAACAGAACGTGGTTCAATTAAAGTCAATGAGTATTTACAAACATCAAATGATGATATATATGCTATTGGTGATGTGATAGAAGTTTCTAATATAGTTACTAATAAATCTATGTCAGCAGCATTAGCAGGTCCTGCAAATAAACAAGGCCGTTACGTCGCAAATCATATATGTGGTATGACAGATAAATATAAAGGTACACTAGCAACATCAGCAGCTAAAATTTTTGATGTAACTGTTGCGTCTACAGGTGTAAATGAAAAAACTTTAAAACAATTAGGCTTACGATATAAAGCTATTCATATTCACCCAACAAATCACGCTAGTTACTATCCAGGATCAAGTGTTATTTCACTAAAAGTACTATTTAATCCAGATACAGAAGAAATATATGGTGCACAAGCTGTTGGCGGTGATGATGGTGTTGATAAACGCATAGATGTCTTATCTACAGCAATTTATGCAAAAATGAAAATCACAGATTTAAAAGACCTTGATTTAGCGTATGCACCACCATTTTCATCAGCAAAAGATCCTATTAATATGGTAGGTTTTGTTGCTGAAAACATTATGAGTGGTTTAGTTGATAATATTTCTTGGCAAGATATGCAAGAACTTGCATCAAAAGGCAGCTATATTCTAGATATTCGTGAAAAAGCTGAATATATTCTAGAATATCTTCCAGGATCTGTAAATATTCCTTTATCAGAGTTAAGACAGCACTTGGATGAAATTCCAAAAGATGAAGAAATTTATGTTTATTGTCATGTTGGGACACGTGGATATACCGCAGCTAGAATACTAAAACAACTTGGTTATAACGTCAAAAACCTTGATGGAGGATTTAAATCTTATAGTTGTGTATTTGATCATGAAGGATCCGAAATCTGTTTTACTTTAACAGATGACTTAGGTATTCCTGTTGTTGATAGAACAAAACAAGAACAAGCCATCCCAATTGTTACTGAGAGTAAAGTGACTTTATCAGTAGATGCATGTGGATTACAATGTCCAGGACCTATTGTACAAGTTTATAAAGCTATGCAGAATATTGAAGACGGAAATATTTTAGAAGTAAGGGCTACTGATCCAGGATTTAAAAAAGACATTAAAACATGGTCTGAAAAAACTGGTAATACACTAATAAATATTGAAGTTGAAGATAAAGTTATAACAGCTTATATTCAAAAAGGAACACAAAAAACAGTCAAGCAAGGTCTTGAAGTCAAAGAAGATAAGAATGGAACAACAATTGTCGTCTTTAGTCAAGATTTAGATAAAGCTATAGCAGCATTTATTATTGCTAATGGCGCAAAATCAATGGGTAAGGAAGTATCATTGTTCTTTACATTCTGGGGATTAAACATCTTAAGAAAACCAAAAAGAGTGAAAGTTAAGAAATCGTTTATCGAAAAAATGTTTGGAAAAATGATGCCTAGAGGAACAGATAAACTGCCTATTTCAAATATGAATATGGCTGGTATAGGACCTAAAATGATCAAGGGTATCATGAAAAAGAAAAACGTAGATTCTCTACAAGTACTTATGAAGACAGCAATGGATATGGGTGTTAAAGTAACTGCCTGTGCAATGAGCATGGATATTATGGGTATTAAGCAAGAAGAGCTTATAGAGGGTATTGAAATCGCTGGTGTAGCTACATATTTAGGAGATACACAAGATGCAAATCACAATTTATTTATATAACATAAAAAAAAGCGCTTAGGCGCTTTTCTTTTTACTCTTGAAGTGTATAATAAGCACTTTATCTAAAATAACTAAAAGAATTGGTAAAAATATTAAAATATATATAAATGAAATTAGAGCTCCCTTACCAAGTAAATATCCTATATCTTGAACAGAAGAAATATTTGAAAATAATCCTTCAGTAAATCCAGCAACTGATAATACTAAAGCTGAGATCATAATTGTAATAAAACTTTTTTGGTAAGAAAAATCTATAGCCTCAAATGGACTTAATGTTTTTCTGTTTTCTACATATCGAGTTGTCATAAGAACTGCATAATCAATAGTAGCACCTAATTGGATTGCCATAACAACAATATATCCGATAAAAATTGTCTTTGTATCTTGTAAATATAAGATAGATAAATTCATCCAAATTGCAGATTCAATAAGTAATACCAAAACAATTGGAATGACAAAAGATTTAAAAGTAATTGCTAAAATGATGAAGATCGCTACAACTGAAGCAAGTGTAATCATTAATTGATCTTCAGTGATTAAAGTTTTTATATTTTCTGTTGCTTGTATTGCACCAATCATATAATAGTCTTCATAATAATTTTCAATATATGTTTTTAAATCTTTTGTCATTCCAATTGTCTTTGTATCTTGTAAATATAAGATAGATAAATTCATCCAAATTGCAGATTCAATAAGTAATACCAAAACAATTGGAATGACAAAAGATTTAAAAGTAATTGCTAAAATGATGAAGATCGCTACAACTGAA
>CAKMKH010000023.1 GCA_927441705.1 uncultured Acholeplasmataceae bacterium
ATGAAGCTAATTTTCAATTATTATTAACCATACCGGGTATACAAGAAAGGCAAGCAGCAAGTATCATTGTTTATCGCGAAGCCAACGGCTTATTTAGTTCTTTAGACGAATTAATCAATGTCAATTATATAGGACCTGTAACTCTTGAAAAAATTAGACCATATATTACACATTGATGATTTTTATAAATATGCAATTGGAATAATTATATGTATCATAGGCTTTTATCATATAGAAGCCTTTTTGTGTTTGATTATTTATATGTATTATGTAAGAAAACAAATAAACTTGTTGTTTTTAAGTTTGGTTTTACTAATACTTTTTCTTTCCTTTAGTATATTAACTAATCATGATGAAGCTTTCGTGAATAACCGATATATGGTTGTAGATATCAACCAGTATGATAATTATGAGCGATATACATTAAAAAAAGGTAGATATAAATATCATCTCTACAGTTATGGTCATTACTATGATATAGGCGATGTAGTATACGTAAAAGGAGAGATTATAGAGTACAAGACACAAAGTAGTTCTTTTGGATTTAATGCTAAACAGTATTTTATGTCCTTCAACATCCATGGAAAAATATCAGTTGAAGAAATTTCATTCATAAAACATCAATTTCACATCAATTATTATCGCTATGAGTTAATAAAAAAAACAAATGATTTAGAACAAAGTGATTATCTATCTGCTTTTCTTTTTGGTGAAAAAATTAGAGATGAAAATATCACAAAAACATATGATGATTTCAATGTTCTATATTTATTTACTGTTTCAGGGATGCATATATATATACTGGTTTTATTAATCAAAAAAATTATGTTTCTATTAAATATTAGGATCGGTTTCCAGCATGTATTCATCATGACTTTATATCTATTTGTAGGCTTTTTAAACAAGTTTTCTTTTGCAGTCTTAAGACTAGCAATCATATATTTACTAAAACTAGTTAATAAAAAATATAGACTGTCCATGGAACATCTAGACATGATTTGTCTTACATTTTTAATGCTGCTTTTTATTAACATTGGATATATGTATCATCAGGGATTTATAATGACATTCATCATACTTGTGTGCCTAGAATTATTCCATCCATTTATTCAAAAACACAAAGGATATATACAAAAATTACTAATGTCTTTTGTTGTGTTCTTATGTGTTATTCCATTTTATCCAAACATTAATGTACTTCAATTATTGCTTCTTCCAGTGATTATATATTTTGTAACAATCATATTGTATCCATTTGCAATTATGTCAGTATTTTCAATTAATTTTAATACTATTTTTGCATTTCTTATTGTTAAATTTGAAAATTTTATCTTATTTTTATCTAGATTTCATATCTATTTCTTCGTACCAAAATTTAATATCTTCATAGCAATCTTATATTATGCACTTTTGATTTGGATTTGTTTTTCAAAAAAAATCAAAACTACACTAAAAAGAGTATTTATATCGTTCTCATTTGTTACACTAGGGCTTTTAGTTCAATTAAATGAAAACATAGACACAATCACTTTTTTAGACGTAGGGCAGGGAGATACAACCATCATTCAATCAAATGACTGTAAGATGGTTATAGATAGCTTTAATGGAGCATCTAGCTATTTAAAGAACCATGGTATCTATCGAATCGATTATTTAGTTTTAACACATAGTCATGAAGATCACATTAAAGAAGCTGATGATATTTTAAAGCATATTGATGTAGAACAAATTGTATTAAGTAAGTATGATGAAAAGTATCCACTGTTTAATCACAAATCTTTACTAGTGAGTTCAAATGATCAAATATTATGTGGTAATATAACAGTAAATATATTAGGACCCTTAAAAAAATATGATAATGAGAATAATCATTCTATAGTTTTGCAATTATATCTTTAAAAGCATACAATTCTTATGGTTTTCCATCAGAAGAAGTTGTATATAGATACTTAGAAAGAGCATGTGTCATCTATCGCACAGATGTTCACGGGACCATCACATATCACGCTAGAAGAAGGAAAGAAAAATGGGATGTTTATCTATCAATTTAGAGCTAATTTTAGTATAATAGTATTATCAAATAAGGAGGCATGATTATGGCAGACGCAATATATGTTTTTCAAAGTCAAAACGAATATTTGCTACATCATGGTGTAGAAGAAAAGATTAAGAAGTTAAATGTAGATCCATTTAATATCATGCGCTATGATTTGTTAGAAAGTAAGAGTGAAGATATTTTGGAAGATATGCAAACTATTTCCTTTTTTTCTGAACAAAAAATTATAGTTATAAAAAACATTCAACTTTTAGATAAAGAAGAAGAGGATACATTTAAAAAGTGGGTTCAATATTTTGAGAAACCAAATCCAGACGTTTTTGTGATTATCGAACAACTTGAAGTCCTACCTAAAACCAGTAAAACTCAAGAATTACTTATGACATATGCATTTATCGAAAAAATTGATGACATGAAAAGAAACGAATATCCAGAATTCGTCAAAAATATGTTCAAAAAATTTAATTATCAAGTTACTGATGATGCAGTAAGCGCATTATTAGAGCGAACGAATTTTGATTTCCAATTGCTATCCCAAGAAGCAGAGAAATTAATGTTGTTTTCTTATGATAGCAAAGTTATAGAAGAAAAAGATGTTATTTTATTAGTAAGTAGAAATCTAGAAGAAAATATATTTGAATTAACAAATTCACTATTAGCAAAAGATCAAGCCAAAACAATAGAGATTTTTTATGACTTAGTGGCTAGAAATGAAGATCCGATTCGAATTTTAACTTTTATTGTCAATAAGATTAGAGAACTTATACATGCTAAATTACTTATTGAAAAAGGATATCGTCAAGATGAAATTGCAGAACATTTTAATATTAAAAGTGGTAGAGCTTATTATTTATTAAAAAATGCTCAAAAAGCAGATTTCAATATTCTAGAAACTCATTTAAAAAAACTTAGTAAATTGGATTATGATATTAAGAGTGGCAAAATAGATAAAAAACTTGGACTAGAATTATATTTGTTAGGAGCGTGACTATGTTAGAGCATAAAAGAATACTATTATTTGATTTTGAAACAACAGGCTTATATCCAGATAAAGAACAAATCATCGAAATTGGCGCAATTCTTATGGAAAAACAAAATGGAAAATACGTAGAAATTGATGCTTTTGATCAATTATTAATTGCAGACAAACCATTGTCACCTAAAATTATTGAAATAACCCATATAACTGATGATATGTTGCTTAGAGATGGTATTGATCAAGAAATAGCATGTCAAAAGTTTTTATCTATGATGGAAGGTAACCCGTTATTAGTTGCCTATAATATTCAATTTGATTTATCATTCCTACATTTTTTTATAAAAAAATATTTTAATCAAAATTTCCAAATTACCAACGATATTTTAGACGTGATGGCTATTTATAAAGATCGTCATAGATATCCACATCGCCTAGATCAAGCAGTAGAAACTTATCAAGCAAACGTAAAAAATACACATAGAGCAATCGATGATATTAGAGCTACTTTTGAGGTGCTTACAAAAATGGATGATGAAAATCCTAATATATCAAAATATGTGAATGTGATTGGTTATAATAAGAAATATGGTGTAAGTGGCATTAGATTACCACACGTAAGATATGTTGCTCAATATGGTGGACAGAAGGAAATCGAAAGACTATAAAAAAAAAGAAGCATCAACGATGCGACTTCTTTTTAAAGGCTGTTAACCAAGTTTGTTAATTGTGATTTATGTCTAGCTACAAAGTTTTTATGAAAAATTCCTTTAGCTTGACCTTTGTCTAATTTCTTATGAGCGAATGATAATGCTTGAACAGCTTTTTCTTTATCATTTGCTTGAACTGCTAGTTCAACTGACTTGATTGCAGTTTTTACAGAAGATTTAAATGATGCATTACGTAAACGACGTTTTTCATTCGTTTTATTTCTTTTGATTTGTTGTTTGATATTTGCCACAGTTTCACCTCCTAATTACGCACAATTAATTATATCAAATGCCAATTAAAAAAACAACAGTTAACGCATAAATATGTTAAAATAGATGTATAATCATCAAAAAGGAAACAGAAATATGACCACTGCAAACAAATTAACAATATTAAGAGTTTTAATGATTCCTATCATGATCATTTTTCTTTATATAAAAGCATTAGATACTTCGATAGGATTTTTAGGATTATCTGTAAATCAATTTATTTTTGCGATACTGTTCGTACTTGCATCACTTACAGATCTATTAGATGGATATGTAGCAAGAAAATATAATCAAATTACAACTTTTGGAAAGTTTTTAGATCCCATAGCAGATAAAGTTTTAGTTTTAGTAGCGTTACTATATTTAATGCTTTTAGATCCTTCTAGAGTTCCAATATGGGCTGTAATGATTGTTATTATGAGAGAATTTATGGTTACAGGCATAAGATTATTAGCAGTTGATAAGGGATCAGTTATTGCTGCATCACCATACGGGAAATTTAAGACAGCATCAACAATGGTTGCATTGGTTATTATGTTATTTAATGATTTCGGATTGACACCTTGGATTGGAAATATTATTTTTTATATCGCCATCATATTTACTGTGATTAGTGGTATAGATTATTTAATGAAAAATAAAAAAGTAGTTTTTGAAAGTATTTAAAGTAATAATTAGAAAATATATATACTATAATATGGAGGTGCACAATGGATAAAGATAAAAGAGCACAGGCCTTAGAGGCTGCAATGAAACAAATAGAAAAGCAATATGGCAAAGGTTCAGTTATGCGTTTAGGAGATGAAGCAGATCGCCATGTAGCTGCAAATCCATCCGGATCTATTGGATTAGATATAGCATTAGGTATTGGTGGATATCCTAAAGGAAGAATTATTGAAATATATGGGCCTGAAAGTTCAGGAAAAACAACATTGGCACTTCATGCAATCGCTGAAGTACAAAAAAATGGTGGATATGTTGCATTTATAGACGCTGAACACGCATTAGATCCTAAGTATGCAAGAGCTTTAGGAGTTGATGTTGATAATTTAATTTTATCGCAACCAGATACTGGAGAACAAGCACTTGAAATTGCTGAAGCATTAATAAGAAGTGGTTCGGTTGCTACGATTGTAGTTGATAGTGTTGCTGCTTTAGTTCCAGAAGCTGAAATTAATGGCGAAATGGGAGATTCACATATTGGCCTTCAAGCTAGACTTATGAGTCAAGCAATGAGAAAATTGTCAGGTGCTATTTCAAAAACAAATACAACAGCAATTTTCATTAACCAAATTCGTGAAAAAGTTGGTGTAATGTTTGGTAGTCCAGAAACAACACCAGGTGGTAGAGCACTAAAATTCTATTCATCAGTAAGACTAGAAATAAGAAGAAGTGAAGCACTTAAAAATGGAACTGATATTATTGGAAATAAGGCAAATATCAAAGTTGTTAAAAACAAAGTAGCACCTCCATTTAAAGTAGTAAGTGTTGATATTATTTATGGGGAAGGTATATCAAAAGTAGGCGAACTTGTTGATTTAGCATCCGATATAGATGTGATTAATAAGAGTGGTGCATGGTATGCATATGATGGCAATAAGATTGGTCAAGGTAGAGAGAACGCAAAACAGTTCTTAGTTGATCATAAAGATGTTTATGATTTGGTTTATAAAAAAGTTTTAGAACATTATAAAATATCATATAAAGATTGATGCTAAACACTATGGTCTCCATAGTGTTTTCTTTTTTAGTCAAAATACCAATAAAAGAGGCTTCTATATTGTATAATAAGTGAGTAACAATGATATAAGAGGATATAAAGATGAAAAATCACATCCTAAACAAGTGGTTGATTCTAGAGCTATTATTTGCATTATTGATAGTTTTTATAGGATCTCAAGCACACATACAAATAAATACAACATATGAACTTATGTATGAAACAAAAACTATAGAAGATGCTAAAGAAATTGCATCTATTTTTGATTTAGAATTAAAAGAATTTTCTACATATGGAATTTCTGTTTATGAAGCTAATGATATAAGTCGTAAAGATGCATATTTAAAACAAGGATTTGAAATGAACGACACATATGAAATTAGTGGTAGAACTCCATCTACAACAGTTGATGATGATCCATTTTATGATGATCAGTATGCAATAGGTATTATGGATATTGATTCTGCTTGGATGTTGGAAGAAGGAGATACGGATTACTTAATTGCAATTATTGATACAGGTATTGATACAGATCATATAGAGTTTGCAGGTAGAATTTCTCCATTATCATTTAATGCTTTTACAGATGAAGTCGGCATTGAGTATGTCGAAGATTTAAATGGACATGGCACGAATGTTGCTGGGGTCATAGGAGCTATTAAAAATAATAATGAAGGTATAGCGGGTATTGTACAAAATAGCATGCTTTTAGTCATTAAAGCGAATAAAATAGATGACCCAGATACTCTTGATGTAGATGAATCAGAATTATTTACGGATGCAAGCATTGCAAAAGCAATTCGATATGCAGCTGAACAAGGGGCTGACATCATAAATTTAAGTTTAGGTGGTTCAGGGTATAACACAATTGTTCAAAACGCAATCGATGATGCACATTATAGTGGTGCGATTGTGGTTGCTGCTAGTGGTAATGAAGGTAGCGATGAATTGATTTATCCTGCTTCATACAACCATGTGATTTCAGTTGGTGCTGTTGATTCTTCAATGAATATTGCTGAGTATTCCAATTATAATGAAAAAGTAGATATTTCTGCACCAGGAACATTAATCGTAACTACAGACATTGATGGAAAATATTTTTTAGTATCAGGTACTTCATTAGCTGTACCTCAAGTTACAGCTGTTATTGCGTTATTCCAAGCATATTTGCCTGGATTTACTGATGAGCAAACGATTGATAGAATTTATCAAACAGCAACAGATCGAGGCATTGTTGGTAAAGATAATTATTATGGTTATGGGGTTATAAATGCTTATCAAGCAATGTTAGTTGATGCAGTTACAGTGACTTTTGATACTCAAGATGGAACATTAATTGCACCTTTTCAAGTTCCTAAAAATGAACCATTTTACGTTGAACCACCAGAAAAAGAAGGATATGACTTTGAGGGTTGGTATTTAGATATAGAAAGGACTTTGAGTTTTGATATGGGTCTTGACACAATCAGTGTCGATACTATCTTATATGCTAATTTTACACCGAAAATCTATCAAATTACATTTGTAACTGAAGGCAGTCAAGTAGAACCAATCTATGTGACATTCGGTAATAGTTTTACACTTCCAGATACTCAATTAAACGGCTATGGATTTGATGGATGGTATATTGATAGTGGTTATACTACATCGTATCAAGAAAGTGTAGTTTCAAATAGTTTTACACTATACGCGAAATTTACAAAAAATCCATATGTTATAGCATTTTATGTTGAAGGCATCTTAGAACAGGAATATTATATCAATGAAGGTGAAACATTTGATTTGTACACTCCAGTAGGAGACTATGAATTTTTAGGATGGTATGAGGATCCAACATTTGTCACTTTATATGAAAATGATATAGTGACTTCAGACTTAAATCTTTATGCAAAATTTGATAATCCACGTTATAGTGTAATTTACTACGAGAGTGATCTAGAGACAATCATGCAAATCCAGTATGTATCTGAAGGTATGTCTGCTCTTAAACCTAGTGGTCCAGAAAAACCTTCCTCACCTTCATTTAGATACGATTTTTTAGGCTGGAGTGAAAGTGCTGAAAATGTAGTTGAGAATATAGTGGTTTACCCGCTTTATAATGAAGTCTATATTGAAGGTTCTGTTTCCTTAAGAGCTGGTTTAGATACTATATATCTTAATGAAAATTGGGACGATTATGGTTTGAATGTTGAAGATGGTATGCTTAGATATGAGTTGAGAAATTTGCCTGATGTTGAAAATAAGGGTAGATACACAATCTATTATGATGTCTATAAAGATGATGTGATTATTGATACTATTACCCGCATAGTTAATGTTATAGATCCACAAGTTAAAATTACATTTAATCCTGATGTCACAACAATCTATCAAGGTGATACTTACAAAGATGATGGTGCGATTTCTAATGTTGGAGAAGTAACTTCAAGTGGGAGTGTTGATGTAAATAAACCAGGTGTTTATGAAATTATATATGAAATTGTATTTGAGAATAAAACATATAATAAAACTAAATATGTTTATGTATTAGAAATAGAAGTTTACAAAACGACTGAGAGTCTTTATTTAGTCCCAAGTAAAAGGGAGTGGATGATATGAAAAAATATATTTTACTCATCTTTTTTAGTGCTTTAATGATTGGACTAGTTGCATGTGGAGAACCATCGATTGAGAGATTAAAAATATCACTTAATCCAGGTGTAGATACAATTGATGTAGATTCAGAACATATAGATTCAGGAGCTAAGGCATATTATGGATTAAGAAAACTAGATATCGAAGTGATTTCTTACTCAGTTGATATATCAACTCCAGGTGTTTATGAAATTATTTATTATGCAACATATCTGGATTTTGAAAAAACAATAACTAGAATTGTAACTGTTGTAGATGACAAAGTTCCAGATGTTCATTTGAATATAGGACTTGATACTATTTATGTTGGTGATCAGTGGACAGACACAGGAGTGACTAGTGATGATCAAATTGATGTCTTAATTTCCGGATATGTTAACATCAACATTGCTGGTGAATATATCATTACATATACAATTAATGATGGTCAGTTAGTCTTGAAACGTTATGTAAATGTGATAGAAGAGTAACAAGCTTTTAATTAATAACTCATACCATTTAGGTGTGAGTTTTTTTATGTTCATTTCTCTTATATAAATAAAATAATTTTGTTATAATATAATTAAATTTATAAACTGTATAAAGAAATGAGGGGTTTTTATGAATGTGAAGAATGAATATCAAGTATTTTTGGAATACTTAAAACAAGAAAATAAAGAAAAAAGTGTGTTATATGCTTTATCTTTGTTGGATGAAAATAAAATGAGTATAGAAGATTTATACAAAAATATATTAGCACCATCACTTATTTATTTTGAATGTGATGTTGATGATAAAGAGATATGTATTTGGAAAGAGCATTTAAGAACATCAATTATAAGAACAATATTGGAGTCTGTTTATGCATATATTGTTAAAAGAAAAATTGAAGATAAGAAGATTGACAAGAAAATTGTTGTTTTAACACCAGCATTTGAATATCATGAGATTGGGGCAATCATGGTGAGTCATTTCATGTTACTAAGTGGATTTGATGCAACTTATATAGGAGCGAATACACCAAAAACAGAAATACTATCAGCACTTAGAGCTTATGAACCTGATTATATTGCATTAAGTGTAACAAATCCTTATAACATTGTAGTAACACAACAAATCTGTGATGAAATCAAAAGATTTTTTCCAAATATAAAAATTATTATTGGTGGTCAAGCATTTGACAGTCAAGCAGCGTTATCAAGCATTAGATATGATTATTTACTAAAAGACTTTGATGCTATTAAAACATTTGCTGATGAGGTGAAGTTATGAAGTTAGCATTAAGTATTGCTTGGCGCTTTTTAATGTCTGCTAAAAAACAAACGATCGTGATTGTTTTAGGTATCGCAGTAGGTGTTTCTGTTCAAGTTTTTATTGGCTCACTTATTTCGGGTCTTCAAAAAGATTTGGTAAATACTGCGATTGGTTCAACATCTCAGTTGACTGTTGTTTCAGATATTAATAGAGAAATCGAAATTTCAGATACATTTTCATTAGAGTTAGCAGTCATTAATGATGAGAATGTTGTCAATGAAATAAGAAATCACTCTAGTGAATTTCAGCATGTTACTGAGACACTAGATGTGATTGGTTTTATTGAAAAAGATGGAATTGAAAAACAAGTAGTTTTCAGAGGATTGGATTTAGATAATGCTGAAGGTATTTACAAATTTGAAGCAGAAGAAAAAATTGTTTATGGCAGAATGCCAGAATCTGCTGATGAAATGATTTTAGGTATAGAATTTTTAAATGAATATCTAGAGAATGATATTAATTTATTTGATGAGAATAATCCAATAACTGTTAGCGTAAGAAGGCAAGGTGCGACAGAGATTAATACGTTTAAGATTGTTGGATTCTTTGATTTAGGTGTTAAAGCATTAAATAACTCTTGGGGAATATCTACAATAGCAGCTGCAAAAAATATTTATGGTATTGATACTTATATAGTTTCATCAATAGAAATGCAAATATTTGATCCCTTCTTAGCAGAAGAATTGGCAGCATCCTTAGAACTAGAAATTGGAGATTCATATAAAACAAGTAACTGGATGGTCGAACAAGCCTCATTACTTTCAGGTCTGCAAGGACAATCAATATCATCAATTATGATACAGGTTTTTGTTATAGTTGCAGTTGTTTTAGGTATAGCATCAACACTAGCAATTACAGTCATTCAAAAATCTAAACAAATTGGTATATTAAAAGCTATGGGATTAAAAGATAAGGATGCATCTTTTGTATTTTTATTTGAAGGTGTTATATTAGGTATTTTTGGAGCTATTACAGGTGTTTTATTTGGAGTAGGTTTGTCCGCTGCATTTGTGACATTTGCGATTGATTCTACAACAGGGGACCCTGTTGTCCCACTCAATATAGAACCGACATTTATAGCACTATCAGCTTTTATAGCGCTATTTGCCGCAGTCTTGTCTGCATTATTTCCAGCAATTAGATCTTCAAAAATGACAGTAATTGAGGTGATTAGAAATGCCTAGTATTGTAGAACTTAAAAACATTAATAAAATATATGGTGAAGATACACCAAACCCTACTCAAGTTTTATTTGACTTAAATTTATCTTTTGAAACTGCAACCTTTAATTCAATTATCGGGCAATCAGGCAGTGGGAAATCTACTTTGCTAAATATACTAGGAACGCTTGATAAAGCGACATCAGGGGATGTATTCATCAATGGTGTTGATACTCAAAAAATGAAAAAAGATGAAGTTTCTCAATTGAGAAATGAATCTATTGGATTTATCTTTCAGTTTCATTATTTACTTCCAGAATTTACTGCATTAGAAAATGTTTTATTACCTTATAAGATAACTAAAAAGCCTTTATCAAAGGAAATTATGGATAGAGCAAATGAGTTATTAGATATAGTTGGTCTAAAAGATAAAAAAAATAATCTAGCAGTTAATTTATCAGGTGGTCAACAACAAAGAGTCGCAATCGCACGCTCACTGATTAACAATCCAAATATTATTTTAGCTGATGAACCGACAGGTAATCTAGATAGTGATACAACAGATCAAGTTTATGATTTATTAAGAGAAATTAACAAAAAATATCAAACAACTTTTATTGTAATCACTCACGATAGACATATCGCAGAAAAAGCAGATAGAATCATTGAGATTAAAGATGGAAGAATCCATTTAGATATTTATAAAAATGCAATATAAAATATAATAAAAAAGGACAAATCTTTATTGGTCATAAAGATTTGTCCTTTTAATTTAATAATTAAAATCAAATATTAGAAAATTATTTTCATAATAAATAAAAGGTCATGAGTTATATCTCATGGCCTTGATTTATTAATCAGGAATAACTATATTTGGGTTAATGTCTTCTAAAGGGAATTTAACATATTCAACTTCAGTAATTGTTTGCCCAGCAGATGTGTATGAATATTCTACTTTTAAATATAAATTTGGTTCCTCAATGGTCACAAATAGTAAAGGTGAATGTGGGAGATCAAAATTATAATCGACTGAAAAAGATACTTTGTTCATAGCAATATATCTTTGAATTCCAACGGAAGTAAAGTTTTTCCAATCAGTTTTTAGAACAGGTGTAATTTTCACATTTTGTATTTGATAATTTTCATCAGGAGTATAAGATACATTAAATCTGTAGTAACCTCCGACAAGATTATCATCTTCGTCTAGTGTAGGTTTTTTCAACGCATCCCATTCGATATCTAATGTTATTGCTTTAAGTTCATCAATTGATATAAAATCTTTAATTTTTTCAGATTCTTCAGTAATCTCTAAATCAAAATAAACAGATTTATTCGATGTATAACTACCTATATAAGCTGTAACTACTAATGTTATTGGTACAATGATTAAAAACATCCATATACCTATTTTTACTCTATTTTTGTGTATCCAGGATAAAACTGATTTTTGTTTAATTTTATTTGTTTTGTTCATTTGTCTCATACCTCTCTTCATGTGTACATTATCTATTATACACATTTTTTGTGAAATTAAAAGATGAAACAAATTCTTCATGTTAATTACATTGACTTAAGAAGCAAAAATAAGTTATAATGGAATAGTATTGTGTATCTAACAATTAGAAAAATAATTGTTGAAATATGTATCAATCAAATAAAATTAAATGGAGGTGTTAGAATGTTATTACCTATAGCATTCGGTGTAATCGAAGTCATCTCCATTTTGCTAGCCCTTTTAGTTGGGATTATTACTGGTTACTTGATTCGTGTATGGCAACGCGAAAAGAGTATCAGAGCATCCAGAGCTACGGCTGAAAAAATTGTTGAAGATGGAAAAAAAGAAGCTGAAAAAGCGAAACGAGAAAGTGTTTTAGAAGCAAAACAAGAGATTTTTGCGTTAAGAAAAGATTTTGAAAATGATATGCGTGAGCGTCGTCAAGTTGTTGTTAACTTAGAAAATAAGGTATCACAACGTGATGAAAATTTAAATAATCGTGCTGTTCATTTAGATCGAAGAGAACAATCTTTGTCTGCGCGTGAAGAGAAACTTGATGAAAGAAAAGAACAACTTGAACAATTAAATAGCAAAGTGGAAGAGACATTAAAAGAACAAGAACTAAAACTCATGGAGATCTCTAGTCTATCCGTAGAACAAGCAAGAGAAATCATCATGGGAAGAGTAAGAGAAAGTATTTCTGATGAAATAGCAACTTACATTAAAGATGAAGAAGAAAGAGCTAAAAACGAGGTCCATTCACGATCTAAAGAACTGTTAGCATTAGCTATGCAAAAATATGCTAGTGAAACAACAACCGAAAGAACAGTATCTGTAGTGGATTTACCTAATGACGAAATGAAAGGTCGAATTATTGGTCGAGAAGGACGTAATATTCGCACTATTGAGGCATTAACCGGTGTTGATTTAATTATTGATGACACGCCTGAAGCTGTCGTATTGAGTGGATTTGATCCTGTCCGTAGAGAAATTGCCAAACGTGCTTTAAGTACGCTAGTATCTGATGGACGTATTCACCCAGGACGCATTGAAGAAGTTGTCGAAAAAGCAAGAATTGAAGTCGATATGTTTATTCGTGAAGCTGGAGAAGATGCAGTCTTTACAGTAGGTGTTGGTCGAATTCATCCTGACTTAGTTAAATTATTAGGACGATTAAGTTTTAGAACAAGCTATGGTCAAAATGTATTAAAACATTCAATTGAAACAGCATTCCTAGCAGGAAAATTAGCTGCTGAAATTGGAGAAGATGAAATTTTAGCTAGACGTGCTGGATTACTTCATGATATTGGTAAAGCAGTAGACCATGAAGTTGAAGGTGGACATGTTGAGATTGGTGTTAAACTTGTAAGTAAATACAAAGAACCAAAAGAAGTCATTGATGCGATTGCATCACATCATGGTGATAAAGAAGCAGAAAGTATTATCGCTGTATTAGTAGCTGCTGCAGATGCATTAAGCGCTGCAAGACCAGGTGCTAGAAGCGAATCAATGGAAAATTACATTAAACGCCTTGAACAATTAGAAGCCATTTCAAATGAGATTCCTGGTGTTGAAAAATCGTATGCTATTCAAGCAGGACGAGAAGTTAGAGTTTTAGTTAAAGCAGAAGAAATTGATGATTTATCTACTTTCAAAATTGCTCGTGAAATTAAAGAACAAATTGAAGAGAAGATGACTTATCCTGGAACAATTAAAGTTACAGTTATTCGCGAAACTAGAGCTACAGACGTTGCAAAATAAGAGGCTTAGGCCTCTTTTTGTTAGAAAAGGATGTTATTTATGAAAATATTGTTTGTAGGAGATGTTTATGGTAATCCAGGAGTTGAAATGCTTGAGACTCATTTACCAGAACTAAAGAGAACTTATAAACCAAATCTAACGATTGTTAATGCAGAAAATGCAGCACATGGACGAGGCATAACAAAGCAAATTTATAAAACATTAATGAACTTAGGTGTATCAGCAATTACGATGGGCAATTGGACATGGGGTAATAAGGAATTATTTGAATTCATTGATGAATCAAATATTGTTAGACCATTCAACTATAGAGAAGCCCCTGGTAAAGGATTTATAACATTAAATTATAATGGCAAAAAAGTGTTAATAATTAATGCATTAGGTAGAACTTTCATGAATACTAATTTAGATGATCCTTTTACAGGAGTCAAATCAATTATAGAGTCAGAAAAAGCAGATATATCATTTGTTGATTTCCATGCTGAAGCTACATCTGAGAAAGTAGCAATCGGCCATTATTTAGATGGCATAGCTGATGTTGTAGTTGGTACACATACTCATGTACAGACCGCTGATGAAAGGGTTTTGCCAAAGGGAACTTTATATATTAGTGATGTTGGGATGACTGGACCATTAGATGGCATTATTGGCGTCGATAGAGAAATCGTACTTAATAGATTTTTAAATGGATTTTCTACTCCAAATAGAGTTGCAGATGGACCAAAGCAACTTAATGCAGTCATTATTGATTTAACTAAAAAAACCATTAAACGTATACATATTGAAAGCGAAACAGTATAATTTATACTGTTTTTTCATGTATAATAGGAACAGGTGAGCATATGAGCAAAAAAATAGATATAGAAAAATATTTCACGCCTGATTTATCTAAGGCGAGAAAAAGAACTAATAAAACAATTGAAGAAGTTAAGTTTGATTTAAAAGAAACGTATAAAAAAATAGGGTTGAATAAAACCTATCTAATACATACATATGGATGTCAAGGCAATGAAGCTGATAGTGAGACTATGGGTGGTATTTTAGAATTGATGGGTTTTATGCCAGCGATAACGGAAGAAGAAAGTGACGTTATTTTAATTAATACATGTGCAATTAGAGAAAATGCAGAAAATAGAATTTGGGGTGAGCTTGGAAGGTTAAAAGCCTTAAAAAGACAAAATCCGGATTTAATTTTAGGCTTAGCAGGATGTATGGCACAAGAAGAAAATGTTGTTGATCGGGTCTTAAAAAAATATCAACATGTCGATTTGGTATTTGGAACACATAACATTCACAAACTTCCAGATTACATTCAAACAGCAATGTTTTCAAAAGAAAGAGTTATTGAAGTTTTTTCTAATGAAGGAGAGATTGTTGAAAATCTTCCTAAAACTAGACATCACAAATTTAAAGCATGGGTAAATATCATGTTTGGTTGTGATGAGTTTTGCACATATTGTATCGTTCCATACACAAGAGGTAAAGAACGTTCTAGATCAAAAGAAGAAATTATAGAAGAAGTAAAAGAATTAGTTATCAATGGATATAAAGAAGTTACACTTTTAGGTCAAAACGTTAATGCATACGGTAAAGATAAGAAAGAAGATAGTTATACTTTTGGTGATTTACTTAGAGATTTAGATGAAACAGGTATAGAACGCATTCGTTTCACAACTTCACATCCACATGACTTGGATAGAAAAACTATGGAAGCAATTAGAGATTCTAAACATGTTATGCCATTTTTCCATTTGCCTGTACAATCAGGTTCTAATCAAGTATTAAAGAAAATGAATCGTCATTATACAAAAGAATCCTATTTAAAGGTATTAAATGATCTTAAGGAAATTGTTCCTGGTATATCTGTAACAACTGATATTATTGTTGGTTTTCCAGGAGAAACTGAAGAAGACTTTATGGAAACTCTAGACTTAGTTGAAAAAGCTGACTTTGAAGGCGCATTTACATTTGTTTTTTCGAAAAGAGAAGGCACACCAGCAGCTTCATTTACCGACTCTACTCCTGAAGATGAAAAGAAGCAAAGATTATATAGGTTAAATGAAAAAATTAATGAAGGTTATTTAAAAGGATCGAAACGTTTTTTAAATGAAACTGTAAAAGTATTAGTTGACGGTGTATCTAAAAATGATGATCAGGTTTTAGCTGGATATTCTGAACATCAGAAATTAGTAAACTTTAGAGGGGATAAATCATTGATTGGACAAATTGTTAATGTAAAAATTACAATTGCGAAAACTTGGTTTTTAATGGGTGAACTTGTTGACTGAAAAAGAGAAATTAATTCAAATGGTAAAAAATGATGAAAGTATTAAACGTTATCAAGCCATAGAAAAAGTTATAAATGGTAATGAAATATTAAAAACAAAAATTAATCAATTAAAGACTATTCAAAAGCAATTAGTGAATGCTAAAGAGATTGAAAAACAAAAATCAATAGATCATTTTCAAAAGCAATATGATGAACTCTTAGAAGAAATTGAAACATATCCTTTAATGTCGGATTATCTCGCATTACAAAGCGATATAAATGAAATGATTCAATCAGTAGCAGAAATCATAGAAGATGGTATTAATAAAGAATTAAACAGTAAATAACCTTGAATATTCAATTTAAGGTTATTTTCATATTAAAAACTTGAAAAATAGCAAAAAAAAATGTATGATTAAGGAAAGAGTTCTATTGGAGGTTGCTTATGCCAAGGTTGACACGTGAGAGTATTATTTTGGTTGGAAATAAAGAGTTTAAAGTAGAAGATTTGTTAAAGACCATTATCTATTTGCCTGCAGTAAAAGTCAAATCTTATTTTAAAGATCTTGGGTTATCCATTCCTAGAGAATTGCGTATGTATGTATTAAAAGAAAATTTGAGAGAAAAAGTTGTTGAAACGAGAAAGTCAAGACTAACAATGGCAGATGAGATCAATTATCGTCTTTCATGGTTTACTGAATTTTCAGAAACTCAACTTGAAAATCTATTAGTTTTTTTTGATGACGAAAGAATCTTTAGAAATTATTTAGAAGATTTTTGGACAGATCTTCTCGGATATATGGTTGAAAAACAAGTTCCACCTAAAGATTTTAAACATCTATATGATTCAAGTATAGATCATGTCAAAGCTGAAGGTTTATCACTTCCTGAGATTAAGACCTATAATAGAAACCTTAAAGATATTTTTTATGATAGTTTTGGTAGAATTGATGGTTTAGCACCTCAAAAATTAAGACCAGTATTATATAAGAGTTCAACGTTAGGTGAGATTAGAGATTTAGGAACTAAGTATGGTGTTAGCGTTCCTAGAAGACTAAAGAAAAGCCAACTTGCAAAAATTATTATTCAAGAACTTAAAGATGATGGAAAATATACAGAAGAACTTGAAAAGAAAATTCAAGGTATGTCAGTAATTGTTTTGCAGAGATTTGCAATTAATCATGACATTAAGGCTTCTACTGAACTTAAAAAAGAAGAAATTATTGAATATATATTAAAAAATGCTGAAGAAACAAAAGAAACATATTTTGTACCCGATTCAATTGAAGATTACGAAAAAGAAATTCATGATGTTTCTTCGGATGCTGTCAAAGAAAATGTTAAGTCTACAAAAGATAAAACTGTAGTTAAGAAAAACAGTGAAGATAAACAAGAACCACAAGACATAGTTGAAGAAGAAATTTTCATTGAAGAAGATATCATTGAAGTTGTTACAAAAGTAGAACCAGAAGAAAAACCTCTTGTGCAAAATGTTCAATCAAATCTTAATTTCGATGAATTGATTTATGAAATCAGAAAACTAAGAGAAGCAATTGAAAAAAATCAAATGCAACTTCAAAATCAAACTGTTAAAGAACAACCGTTAAAACAAGAACCTGAAGAACAAAGCAAAACTGAAGAAATTATACCAGAGCCTATTGTTGATTCACAAAAAAATAGTGATGATAAACAAGAATCAGAAATTTTAAAGTCAACTGATGATATAGATCAACAAGAAGAGGAATCTACTGTTTTAGAAGATAAAGAGTCATCAGACAAGAAATCGAAAAAAGTTGGCAAGGTCATACTTAAATTACTTCTAATTGCATTAATTGTAGTTGCAGTTGTGGCTTTCTTATTATTAGCTTATGGACTACTAACATATTACACACAAATAAACTTTTTAGATTCTGTAAATACTTTACTTAACCGACTAACAATTAATGGAACTGGCTTACTCGATTTTATACATAACCTATTTAGTTCAATTGGAATTTAGCAAAAAAACTATAAGAAGTAGGGGGCACCTATGGAAAAACAACAGTATACCCCAATGATGCAACAATATCTCGAAATTAAAGAAGACTACGCTGATGCGATAGTCTTTTTTAGATTAGGTGATTTTTATGAGATGTTCTTTGATGATGCGATATTGGCATCAAAGGTTTTAGAAATCGCATTAACCTCAAGAGATGCAGGGGCTAAAGTACCAATGTGTGGTGTACCACACCACGCAGTAAAACCATATATACAAAAACTAATTGAAAAAGGATTTAAAATCGCAATTGCAGAACAAATTACAGAACCGGGTAAAGGTTTAGTAGAAAGAGAAGTTACAAGACTCATTACACCAGGAACTGTTTTTGAAGACGGTATCCTAGATCAAAATTCCAATAACTTTATAGCAAGTATCATTTTGACTGAAAAGGGATATGCACTTACTTATATTGATATATCAACAGGTGAAAGTTTTATAACAGATACTTTAGAGAAAAAAGAAGCTTTAGACCTTATTTTATCTTTAGAAATTAAAGAAGTTGTTCTCCCATCTAATTTTGATCAATGGTTTATCGATGAACTTAAATCAAACGGATTATTAATATCTTATGCAAATGATTATGAAGTTCATGATTATACCTATCTTCGACACTTAGAAAGAGAACAAAAAAGAGCATCTTCATTTTTAGTTAACTATCTAAGTAAAACTCAAATGCAAACATTGAATCATTTAATGCCATTTGAACACATCATAAAAATAGGACAAATGCATGTTGATTATCGAGTTAAAAAACATTTAGAAATCATTGAATCATTAACATTGAATCATAAAACCACTTTAGAATATTGGTTGAATCATTGTCAAACTGCGATGGGGTCAAGATTATTAAAATCTTACCTAAATCACCCTTTAAAAGATAAATCAGCTTTAAATGAACGCTATGACTATATTGAAGCATTCATGCCATATCTACCTAGAGAAGATATGCTTGAACACTTAAAATACATTTATGATATTAATAGAATTGTAGGAAGAATTTCTTTTAACACCGTCAATGCTAGAGATTTATATCAACTTAAAGAAACACTAAGACATCTTCCTTCGATTATAGATACACTTAAGAAATATGAGCACACAAAGATTCAAGACTTAACAAAAAATATAAAAGATCATCAAGACTTATTTACATATCTAGATAAAGCTATTTCTGATGAACCACCGCTGACACTTAAAGAAGGTGGCATGATTAAAGAAGGATTCAATGATACTTTGGATGAATTAAAAAACATTAATTTATCGGGTGAGTCTTGGTTAAATGAATTTGAAGTCTCTGAACGCGAGAGAACAGGTATTAAAAATTTAAGAGTCGGTTATAATCGTGTTTTTGGATATTACATTGAAATATCTAAAGGAAACACTCAATTTGTAAAAGATGAATTCAACTATGATAGAAAACAAACTTTAACAAATAGTGAGCGATATATATCGCCAGTATTAAAAGAAAAAGAGACACAAATTCTACACGCAAAAGAAAAAGCGATACAATTAGAATATGAACTATTTAAAGAAATTCGTTTGCATGTTGAAACATATACACATGATTTGCAAGAGTTATCCACTCAAATTGCGAAAATTGATGTTTTTCTAAATCTCGCGATTATCAGTGAAAAAAATCAATATCAAAGACCAATTCTTCATGATCACAGAGATGTGATAATTATAGAAGGTAGACATCCAGTTGTAGAAAAATTTACGACATTTATTAAAAATGATGTTTTAATGGATGAAGGAGAAATCTTTTTAATTACTGGACCTAATATGAGTGGTAAATCAACATATATGCGTATGTTCGCAATGATTGTTTATATGGCTCAAATAGGGTGCTTTGTTCCAGCAAGTGAAGCTAAACTTCCGCTTTATGATGCATTATATACTAGAATTGGTTCATCAGATGATTTATCAGGTGGTAAATCAACATTTATGGTTGAGATGGTTGAATCAAATGATGCTCTAACTCACGCAACAAATAACTCACTTATATTATTTGATGAAATAGGTAGAGGAACTGCAACTTATGATGGTATGGCACTTGCTCAAGGTATGATTGAATATATACATGAAAAAATCGGATGTCAAACTTTGTTTTCTACACATTATCATGAATTAACAGTTTTAGAGAAGAGTCTTTCACGTTTAACCAATTTATGTGTTAAAGCTAAAGAAGAAGGCAATACAATGGTGTTTTTACACCATGTTGAAAAGGGAACGACAGATAAATCGTATGGTATTCAAGTCGCATCTTTAGCACATCTTCCGAAATCGCTGATTTCACGTAGTAAACAAATTTTGTTAAAACTTGAAGATAAAGAAAACAAAGTTTCTCTAGATTTATTTAATTATGATGATTTTGAAGATCAAAATGCGAATATTGTCGATTCAATTGATGTCGAAGTTTTAGAAGAATTAAAAAGTATTCAAGTTGACCAAATGACACCAATTGATGCTTTATTATTAATTAGGCATTTACAAACAATATTAAATAAAAAGTAGGTTTATATGGCTGTTATAAAAAGAATGGATCCAAGACTTGCCAATATGATTGCTGCAGGTGAGGTCGTTGATCGCCCAAGTTCTATAGTAAAAGAACTCACTGAAAATGCGGTTGATGCCCATGCTACCTCTATAACAATTGAAATAGAAAATGTAGGCATGAAAAAAATAACTGTTACTGATAATGGTTCAGGGATGGATTTTTCTGATGCACATCTTGCCTTTGAAAGACATGCTACTTCTAAGATTAAAAATGAACATGATTTATCTCATATTAAAACTTTGGGATTTAGAGGAGAAGCTTTAGCAGCTATACAATCTGTATCCAAGGTTTCACTAAAAACGAAAATGAAAGATCAAGAAGGCATTGAAGTAATTTATCATGGTGGTCATTTTATTGAAGATAAAAAGACAAGCATGAATGACGGAACTGTTGTTACAGTAAGTGATTTATTTTATAATACACCAGCTAGATTTAAATATATTAAATCTGAACAGGCTGAAAAATATGCAATCATTGATATTTTTGATCGACTAGCCCTCGCTAATCCTAAAGTAAGATTTAAGTTGTTAATGGATCAAAAACTCATCAAAGAAACTTTTGGGAGAGATGATTTTCATCAATTGATTGATCAGATTTATGGAGCTAAAATCACAAAGGATATGGTTGTTTTCCAAAAAAACTTTCAGAATATTGATATAACTGGTTATCTAATAAGCCCATCTATTACAAGATCAAGAAAAAAAGATATTTCAATTTTTGTTAATCACAGATATATAAAAAATTATAAACTTATACAATCAGTTATAGACGGATATCATGGATTTTTAATGACGCAAAAATATCCTATTGCATTAATTCACTTAAGCATGGATCCACAATTACTAGATGTGAATGTGCATCCACAAAAATATGAAGTGAAATTTGTAAATGAACTTTTAATTGCTTATCAAATTGAGCATTATATTAAAGAGACACTCGAAAATAAAACTCATCATATCCCAGAAAGATATCAAGATATCAAGAAAGTTCAACAAGAAACATATGAAGTTCAACATTTAGATTTTCAAAATCTAGAAGAAGAATCTTCTTCGAAAGATTATGAAAATGCTACACCAAAAATTCCTGATTTTGATTTTATAGGAATATTTTCCGGGACATATTTGCTCTTTCAAAACAAGGATGGACTATTTTTAGTTGATCAGCATGCTGCACAAGAACGCATTAGATATGAGCACTATTTTGAAAAACTGGGTACACCAACAACGATTCAAAGACAGTTGTTGATACCGCATGAATTAAAGCTAACCTCGGAAGATTTAGAAGTAATTAATCAATATGAGGATGTATTTAAATCAAATCAATTTGTTTTTAGCGATCAAAAAATCGTTGGTTTACCGACTTGGCTTAGAGAAGAAGAAGTTGAAAAAGCAATTGAAGAAATGATTGCTCAACTTCAAGAAAACGAAAAAATAGATTTAAAAATTCTAAGAGATCACTTAGCAAAAGACATTTCTTGTAAAGGTTCAATTAAGGCTAATCAACATATTTCAAGACCAGAAGTTACAAAATTAATGACAGATTTAAAAACTTGTAAAAATCCATATACTTGTCCACATGGTAGACCAACAATTATTAAACTCACACACTATGATATTGAACGCATGTTTAAGAGGGTTGTATAATGAAAAAAGTTGTTGTTATAGTGGGACCTACTGCTTCAGGAAAAACAAAACTTTCTGTTGAATTAGCAAAAAAAATTAAGGCAGAAATAATAAATGGAGATTCTGTTCAAATATATAAAAAATTGGATATAGGCTCAGCAAAAATCAAAGAAGAAGAAAAACAAAATATCAAACATCATCTATTTGATGTAGCAGATCTTAAAGATAGTTATACAGTCTATCAATTCCAAAAAGATGTTAGAAAACTAATTGATGATATCGATATCCCGATGATTGTTGGTGGTACGGGATTATATATTAAGGCAGCATTATATAATTATGAATTTGAAGATGAAGATAAGAAGCTTCAAGATAATTTATATAAAGATTCAAGTAATGAAGAAATTTATGATCAGTTATTAAGATTAGATCCTGAAATCAAAGTTGATAAATATAATCGAAGACGACTAGTAAGAGCACTAGAACTTGCGATACAAGGAAATTTCCGTTCTGAAAAAAATAGTAAAGATGAATTATTATATAATGCGTGTATTATATACCTAGATTTAGATAGACAAATTTTAGAAGAAAGATTACACATAAGATTGGATAGACAGTTAGATGAAGGTTTCATAGATGAGGTCAAAACTTTAAGAGATCAAGATATTCATATAAATGCAATTGGTTATCGTGAAATAGATCAATACTTAGATGAGCAAATTGACTATCAAGAAATGAAAACTCTTATTATAAAGAAAAGTAAACAATTAGCAAAAAAACAAAAAACATGGTTTAAAAATCAAATGCATGCACATATCTTAAATGCACTAGACGATGATGTGATTGAAAAGGCATATCAGATTGTTAAAGATTTTTTAAACCAAAAGGAGTAAAGATGAAAATATTTATTATTGGAATGCCAGGATCAGGTAAAACAACAATCGCAAAACATCTTGCCAAGTCATTAGATTATAAGTATATAGACCTAGATGGTCTAATTGAAAAAGAAGCTTTGATGTTTATTGAAGAAATCTTTGAGAAACTTGGAGAAGATCAATTTCGAGAACTTGAAACGGATGCATTGAAGTCTTTAAATATTGAGGATGCAGTTATTTCATGTGGTGGTGGTATAGTTATCAAAAAAGAAAACAAGGAACTCATGGATGGCTTAAAACTATATTTAGATACTGATCTTGAAGTCATTAAAGAAAGATTAGAAAATGATTATCAAAGACCACTATTAAAAAAAACTACATTAGAACAACTCTTTGATGACCGTTTTTTAAAATATCAAGATTTTGCAGATGTCATCATTAATAATAATTATGATGTTGAACAAACAGTAAAAGTGATTTTAAACTATTTAAAACACGAGGTGAATCAATGAATATCTTAGTTATACATGGACCAAATTTAAATATGTTAGGAAAACGTGATGAAAAGCATTATGGTTCATTTACACAAGATGAGCTTTATCAAGAAATTGCAGACTATTTCGAACATATTGAATTTTCATTTTTTCAAAGCAATCATGAAGGTGAACTTATTGATGTAGTTCAACAGGCAGAAGAAGACAATTATGATGCAATTTTGATCAATCCAGGTGCCTATACACACACTTCAATAGCATTAAGAGATGCACTAGAGTTAGTCAGTCTTCTTAAAGTTGAAGTCCATTTATCTAATATAGAAGAAAGAGAAGCATTTAGACAAATTGACTATATAAAAGATGTCTGTCACATGCGTTTTATGGGTAAAAAAATTGATAGTTATATTGAAGCAATCAAGTATATAGAGCATTCTATAATGTGATTTTATTATTTTTAGTATGTGTATAATAACACAACATGTTAAAAAGAAGATTTTTGACATTTGACTTGTATTTAACATAAATTCATGTATAATATAAATAGACATTAAATTGTTAGATTTTTTAAAAGGAGTATCGTAAATGAAAGGCACTGTAAAATGGTTTGACTCTGATAAGGGATATGGATTTATTTCATCAGAAGACAACAAAGACATTTTTGTACACTTTTCAGCAATTCAAACTGAAGGTTACAAATCACTAGCTGAAGGCGACCAAGTCGAATTTGAAGTTAAAGACGGCGATCGTGGCCCACAAGCTGCAAACGTAGTTAAATTATAATTTTAAAATTTATCTAGGTAGTTAGGGGAATTCATTAATTTGAATTCCCTCTTCTTTTATACATCGATGAAAACGTTTTACATTAATAAAACATTGACATGATTTTTATCTGTGTTACAATAGTTTCATACAATTTAAGAGCATTTAGAGGTAGCGATGTAAAAGAGTACAATTTGGAGTCGGCAGACTATGAAAAATTGGAAAGGTAATCATCGCCGAACGAACAATCTTAGGCATAAGGTGTTTGTGGGGTTATAAGAAATACTTATGACACTCCTACTTAAGTAGAGGCGCTAATAAAATTTTTTATATTTTATAGTTAAGTGTCCTCTTGGGTGCTTTTTTTGTTCAAAAAACAAAGAAAAGAGGAAGAGAGAATGAAAAGAATTTTTACAATGTTTATGATTTTGGCTGCGACATTTGGGTTAGTAGCATGTGGGGCATCAGCAGAGTTTGATGTAGAAACAGAAACACAGATTATAATTGGATTAGAGGCTTCATATGCACCGTTTAACTGGGCAACAGCGCAAACCAATGAGTATACTGTTGAGATTAGTGGCCAACCTGGTACATACGCAGATGGATTTGATGTTGTTATGGCCGGGCAAATTGCTGATGAATTAGGATTAGAATTAGTGATTAAGGCTATTGAATGGGATGGATTAATTCCAGCATTGCTTTCAGGAGAAATTGATTTAATTATTGCTGGTATGTCACCTACACCTGAAAGAGCAGAGACTGTAGCTTTTACAGATGAATATTATAGAAGTGAACAAGTTATGGTTGTTAATACTGAAGGTGACTATTCAAATGCAACTTCATTAAATGATTTTTCTGGTGCAAGAGTTGTTGCACAATTAGGGACTTTACAAGATGATTTAATCGATCAAATTGATGGTGTGAATCATCTTGATCCACTAAATGATTATCCAACATTAACAACTGCATTAATAAACGATGCAGCAGATGCATTTGTTGCAGAACTTCCTGTCGCACAAGGTGTTGTTCAA
>CAKMKH010000024.1 GCA_927441705.1 uncultured Acholeplasmataceae bacterium
ACGATTCCCACCCCTCAGATCATTATTGCTCAGCACGACAATCGGCGTGCTGGCCAGATCCGGCCGAAAAACACGCTCACAACTGCGTAGAAGCTGTTGCAGTCAGCCAGCGCAAAAATCGGCAAGGCTGGATCGACGGCAGTTGTGAGCGTGTTTTTCGGCCGGATCTGGCCAGCACGCCGATTGTCGTGCTGAGCAATAATGATCTGAGGGGTGGGAATCGTTAGTAAATCCTCTTTTGAATCTGAACCTAGTTGCTTTAAAAGCATTTCCCTTGCTACATTCTTATCATTCTTTTGGATTGTTTGGAATATATCAGTAGTTTTGACAATATCCTCAACGGTTTTTTGTTCTTTTTTTGCAATCGTATCAATCTGTTGCTTTTCTTTCTCAGTAGGATATCTAAAGTTTAGTCCGTAGTTATTATCAATGCATTCGGATAATTCTTGATTTAATTGTTGAACTTTCTCACCAATTCCATACAGTCTAGTAATTATTTTACTCCGTGTTATTGCTGTAAATAATTGTTTTCTCCAATATGATTCAAGGCTATTAAATTCGCCGATATTTAAAATTAATACGATTGAAGCCTCATTACCTTTTGCTCTAAATATTGAGGTATATGGTATTGAATTTTTAAGTCTAAAAGTGATCTCTGAATCTTTGTTTACAAGATTACTTTTTATTTGAGTGTAATTAATTGAAACATTTTGTTTGTTCAAAGCGTAATTAAACGAATGATAGTTTTTATCAAAATTATATGAATCAAAATCGATTATCAAGATGTCATCAGGAATAATGTCCTCAGTCTCAATGATCTGCTTAATAAAAGTAGCAGCACTAGTATATTGATCATCTGCGTTTTCAAATGAAAGTATTTCTAAAGGTGCATATCTTTGCAAATTTAATTTTTCTTGCATTTCATATTTGCGATGCAGCGAAACATCTACACCGCCTATTAGTTTGCCATTGTACAACTTATAACCGATTGCCGTCCACAATGTGTCATCATCGACGAAATTATAAAGTTTTTTCATACCATTATATATACCCATACCGAAAGCATGAGCAGGAACTAATAGTTCAATAGGAGTTCTATAACATCTATCTAAATTTACATCCTTGACTCTTTTATCAATAAAAATATCATCCTTTGATGGCATATTGTTTCGACCAAAATTCTGCAACTCATCATAGGCATATATTAATTTCCCCCCTGTGTTTAATGAATTAAGGCACAAATGGAAAAAAGGCAGAGGAAAATCTTGTGATTCATCTAAAAATATATAGTCAAATTGAGGTTTAAAATCTTTAATTGCGTTTAGAGCAGTAGTGCAAGCTTCATTGAAAGTATTTGGATAAGGATTATCAAAGTACTTATAAGGCATAGGAGGAATACCGTTATGCAAGCAAATTTCTCTGTAGGTTCCGGTATGGCTACCAGTCCCCCATGCGTGCATAATTTTAATATTTTTCATATTTGGTTGTCTATTAGATAATTCATCGAAAGCTTTGTAAAATAACTCGATTATGAATTCTTTTAAAGACTTGGAATAAAAGGAATAAACTATAACTTTATCAGGATTATAATAGTGAAGTTGCGCCATTTTTCTAACCATGATAATAGTTTTACCACTTCCAGCTAAACCTCGTATTCTCGTGTGACTATGTATTTTTGAGTGTATATATTCAAATTGTTCAATGTCCAAAATTTTGTATTTTTCATTTTTTTCTTTTATGAAATTACCCAGTGATTCACTAGAGGTTATTGATCTTTTATCCTCTTTACGGAGAGTATAAATATTTTGAATAATTGATGAGAATTTTTCTAACTCTATTAATGGGAAATCTCGATAGTCTCTTGAAATAGTTGAAATGACATGATCAATCAACTCAAAATTGTTTTGTTCTAGCACATTAATATAAACAACCAAACTATCCTTTTTTGCATAAATATTTTTATCTTTAGCAATCAGAGAATCCAAGTATCTCATTGATTCAAACGTGTTATCGGGGTTGCTAGTAAAACAATATATCCCCTTGTCTTGAATTAATAGCAATCCAATAAATGCTTCCGATTTATCATCAAGATTACTAATCGGGTAACCAATATAAAAGTGCCCGTTAAAGTTTTCAATCTTTTCTGATAATTCTTTCATTGTTGAAAAAGTTGAATGCTCTTCAGCATTTTTATTTATATATGTTTTAATATTAAACCACCTCCATATGTTAATATTATATAGAAATCTATTGAATTTTGATAGTCAATATAGATTAATCAATAATATTTCCGATTTTTTATAAAATCACATAAGGATTATTTTCCAGTTTACATAACTTAATGCGGTAGTTTTTGATTTACTGACCCTCTCAAACAATGGTTTAATCTCGTTAACATTTTTTAATACCTTTAAGTCATCTTTATCATCACTTGCATTAATAACTAATACATAGTTTTCAGGATCTACAACTACCATTACATCAAAGATATCTTTTATTGTATCCATTGGTAGTTCATCCATGGGTAGTTCAATAGAAGAAATAGCTTTCTTGATATCTTTGATTCGTTTTAACTTATCCTTAAGAGGTATTGTTTCATCTTCGATTTTAATGTGTTGAATACTTAACTTAATGATCGATTCTTCAAGTTCAAACATTAAACTTTGTTCAGCTTCATCAAGTTCTGGTTTCTTCTTTAACAGGAAGTATTCCTTTTTATAGGATCTAATCTTTTCAGCGATTTTTGCCATTTGCTTATCTAAATGACTTGTATCTAAATGCTCTTTAACTTGCTTGTCAAACTTTGCTTCTAAATCGCTAAAATTGCGCGCTAAGGCGATGGTTGCTTTCCTTAGGACATGAGTTGCATTTCTTGAGTAAATGCGCGGAGAGCCTGGTTTTCTCGCTTTTTCATTTTCTAGTAAATCATACTTGGGATTATCCTTAACTTTTTGTTTCACATGTAAATACTTTTCATGCATTAATGAGTAAACAAAACGATTTGCCCAACCTGTAGTGTTTTTAGTTGATCGATAATCATTTTTTCTTATACTAATTAATTCTTGAACTTTATTGTAGTTTTCCATATCAATAATAGGTTCATGATGATTTTTAATGATGTACTTTGGTCTTTCGCCATTATTGATGAATGTAACTTTCTCATTGTTGTTTTTACCGCGATATGTTTTACCCCATACGACTTGCCCTGTGTATTTAATATCTCTTAGTATGCTAATAATTTGTGAGTTTTGTACAAAATCATTACCTAAGGCTGTTTTTAATCCAACGGACTTTACATACTCTAAAATATTTGTATTTGAATCACCATCAAGTTTCATTTGAAATATCTTTTTAATGATGGGTGCTTCATCTGGATTAATAACAAAACGTTTATCTTTAGTGAGTGTATATCCTACACACTTATGAATCGATACCTTACCTTTTTGAGCTTGCTTCTGAAAGCTCCAACTGATGTTTTGAGACATCGAGTCTGATTCCTGCTCTGCCATACTGGCCATCATCGTAAAGATCATATCAATCGCAGGATCAAGACTCGATATGTTTTCTTTTTCAAAGTAGAATTCAACACCTAATTTTCTCGTTTCTTTAATTATAGTTAATGCATCGATCGTATTTCTAGCAAAGCGAGATAAAGACTTTACTAGGACTAAATCAATATGACCTGCATAGATTTTCTTCAAAAGTGCTTGTAATCCATCTCTAGACTTCATGGAAGTACCAGATTTGCCATGATCAGCATAGACACCTGCAAATATATAATCTGGATTAAAGATGATTTCTTTTACGTAATGTTTAATTTGTAAAGCTAAAGAAAAAGATTGCATTTCAAGCTTTGTAGATACTCTCGCATAAGCAGCAACCCTTTTATATGTTTTATAGTTGTTAATGTATGGATTGGTTTCAATGACTTTAATTTCTTTCATAGATAATGACCTCGTAGTATAGATTTTCTTTTGTTTGTAAATCAAAATAAGTGCCTTTTAAAATAGTAGGTAATTGATTGATCTTATCGATATCTTGATGAAGGTCATCAATAATCGAGAATGTATCATCAATCACATACCGTACATGATTCTTACCCATGATAAGAATCAAACCGAAGAAGCTTTTTATGATGGATAAATCTTGATAGTTTGTTTCAATGAAGGCATTTAATGCATAGTATCTACGACGCATTAAATGCTCTTTAGTAATCTTTTGTTTTAAATCCTCTATCTTGAGTTTGATATCTTCATAAAGACTGTTTAAACGTGAATATTCGCTATTGTACTCTTTATCAGTCATCGTAGAATGGAGTCTTTGCTTGGGTAGTGCCTTTAGAGCATTGGCAATCATTCGACTTTCTTGTTTTAAGGCTTTTAAGGGTTCATGCGAATTGGTATGTTCTAGGATCTCTTTCATATAAGATAAGATGTCTTGTTGCATCTGATCAGTTTTGGTTAAGGTTTCAATCACATGAAGTGTTCCTCTTTCTAAGAAGGGTTCATGAATCGATGGGTTATCACAATCATGAGGGTTATTGATTAAGGTATGACATTTGAGCATGCTCTTCTTAAATGTCGTACCAGAGTTATGCATTTTAGAGCGGTACATTCTTTTACACTTTGAACAATAAACTAATCCTTTGATTGGTTTTTGAGCTAAGTGTTTATAACGTTCCATATTATCTTCAAGTAAGACAATATCTCTTGCATGTAGCATTGTTTGAACGATATCAAAGGTTTCTCTATCGATGATGGGTTCATGTGCATCCTTGATATAATACTTTGTTGCGTGTCCATCGTTATCAACAGTTCGATGACTTAAATAATCCAGTGTGACTGTCTTTTGAAGCATCAGGTCTCCGACATACTTTTCATTCTTTAAGATCTCTTTAACGGTATCGGCATACCAAGTGACATTGCCTCTACCATTTTTAATCTTATGTTCAATTAAGTGATTTGCGAGTGCATTGGTATTTAATCCTCGTAAATACATATCAAAGATATATCTCACTGTTTTAGCTTGTTCTTCGTTAATTACAAGATTTCCTTTTTCATCTTTATCAAAGCCTAAGAACCATTTGGTATTCATGAGTAGCTTTCCATTTTGAAATCTCTTTTGAATCCCCCATTTGGTGTTTTCACTAATCGATCTCGATTCTTCTTGAGCCATCGATGACATAATGGTTAAAATAAAATCTATCTTAGGGTCAGTAGAAGACATCGACTCCTTTTCAAAATAGATTTCAACACCAATCGTTCTTAATTCTTTAATGACGGTTAAGATGTCTATCGTGTTTCTTGAGAATCTTGAAATGGATTTGGTTAAGATTAAATCGATGTGTCCATTTTTAGATGCTTCAATCATTTGCATAAAGCCTGGTCTTTTACGCATATCTGTTCCTGTGATGCCCTCATCACAGAACATGCCTGCAAAATCCCATTCTTCATTTTTTTGGATTCTCGTGGTAAATTCTTCAATCTGTGTTTGATAAGAGTGTAATTGATCGGTTTCATCAGTTGAGACACGAGCGTAAGCTGCAACTCTTTTCTTTCTGATGATTTGATCGGTTTCATGATTTTTAAACTTAGGTTTTGGTTCAATAATTTCTACTGACATGTGCATGGTGAAAATCTCCTTTATATTTTTGTAATCTTTTTGTTATGTGACATATTACCTATTAAAGCTATCTATAGCAAGTCATAGTCTATGCTTTAGGGTTATTACGTAATGCAGATGAAAAAAAAACGAGACAAGCTCCTCAAATTAGAGGAGAGACATGTCTCGTTTTTAGATCTTCACCGATTGTTAGTATAACTTATTTTCTTTTCTTTGGAAATACCCCAGGGATGGTATTTCGTTCTTTATTGTATAAAAATTGTTCAAAAATGATTTTTATGACGACACCATCAATGGCATCTAAGAAATTCCGATAGGACATATGTCTAATATGCTTCCCATCATAATAGACGACATACTTCGCATTTTTAATGTCTGATGCAAGTTTCGCTCTGGTGATGATGACTTTATCGCCAGTTCTTAAATGTGCTTTAGAAGGATCTTTATCATCAGATGCTTGATAGTTATATCCATAATCCGGATGATTTTCTTTATTTAATCTAATGACATAGAGTTGTTCAGTATCAGTCACTGGGATCTGTTCATTAGATTTAAGTTTAACAAGTAGTCTTGTACCCCATGGTAGATTTAAGGTATTGTCATCTTCAGATAAGATGTAATAAAGATATTGATGATGATTTTGGTCGATATTTTCTTTTAAGTTATAATCAATGTTTTCTTTTGGAGTTGTAATAACTGATTCATGATTGACATATTCATAGAGCTTAGTAGGAATCGGTTCATGATTGATTTTAGTGAATGGTGAATGATCAATTAAGGACTCTAAACTGACATTATAATATTCAGCAAGCAGTAGAAGATATTTAACAGGTGCAGGTCTAAGACCTTTCTCGTAGTTCTTAATGGAGTTAAGACTAAAAGCACCATTTAAGGCTTCATATAAATCTTCTTGAGACATCTGATGTCTATTTCGCATATTACGACCGACATGGGGATGATCTGAAGATAGTTTGATTTCTCTTTTTTCAAGCATTCTTCCTACCATTTGCTTGGTTTGATCACCTAATCCGTAATCTTCTTCAGCTAAGTTAAAGTTCTTTTTCACGATATTTACCTCCTAGAGATGGTATACACAAAACCCATTATAACGAAAATGTTTATAAATGGACAGATAAAAGAGATGAAATATCGATTTTTTGATATTAAAACGTGGCTATAAATAACATAGGCGATTTTTCGTGAATTTCGTAAAATATCATTTACGGCTGTATTTCTTATGTCATCGCTATGAATCTTCATTCTCATAATGGCTTAACTGCGTGAGATAGAAAGCAGTTTGGGCATCTCAACAACATAGGCACATATGTAGATAAAGATACGATTTTAAAGAATCTCAAAATGAATGGATACCCAGTTGTTAGAATAGAGTTGAGCTCAAATTGCTGTGCTTAAGTCTGATTGGGTATCCAGTCAACCTTCATTTTAAATACTAATCAGTTCTTGATTCGTTCATGATCTTCACCAAAGACATGTCTCGTCTAAGAATCTACTCCGTGTTCAAGAATGTGTTTGAAAGTGTCTTGATACTTTCAACAATAGGTTTGATATGGTTTCAACAATTCCCCATCAGAATGAAAGCATAGTTGATGCAAATCGACTTTTTTGTCTTTTGATTTTTAAGAAAATTAGACTAAAAACTGGCCATTTTTAGACAAAGTAAAGTCAAAGAAAAGTAAAGTGATAAAAAGATGAAAGGATAAAAGGGCTTTGCCCCAATGAACATGATTAGAACATACTTATTAAATCATAGAAAACAAAACAAGAAATCTTTACATACCATTTCAGAAGAGCTAGGTGTATCAAAAAACTATTATAACTTATTAGAAAAAGGTAAGAAGGGAGATAAGATGACACTAGCAACAGCATCTAAAATAGCAACCCTTTTAAAGATTTCACTAGAAGATGTCTTGGATCTAGAAAATGATTATAAAAATGGATTTAAGAGATGATCAAAAACCATCCTTTAGAAGAACCGATTAAAGCCTATATTGATAATCTCGATATGAAACAAGTAAGTATTAGAAGTTATGCAGAACTGATGAAACGCTATTTAAACTATTTAAAAAGTCATAACATCAGATATGCCAAAAGAGCTGATCTCATCAAATACCGTGAATCGATGTGGGAAGAAGGACTAAAAGCGAATACCATTCAAAAACAAATTGTAGTGATTAGAGCATTCTATTTATGGTTAAAGATTAACTATAAGAACTTTGGATTCGAAGAAATCTATAACCATAATATTGCTGAAGGGATCAAAGGCGCTAGAATCGATCGTAACTATAAGAAAGAACCTTTAAGTCTAGAACAAGCAAGAAACTTAATCGAAGTAGCTAAACGCGATGCTAAAAACATTTATGGCATTAGAAACTATGCCATTATCTTATTAATGCTTACAACAGGTATGAGAACCATCGAAGTCGTAAGAGCAAGAAAACAAGACTTATCCAGGATGGATCATCATTCGATCCTTTATATTCAAGGCAAAGGTAAAGATGGTAGTGATACATTTGTAAAACTTCCGATTGAAGTGACTGATGCGATGAATGAATATTTACACCTAAGAAACGATAAGAACAAATACATCTTTGTCTCTCATGAGAAAAACAGTTTGAATCAACTCACAACCAGTAGTCTTAGGACCTCATTGAGACGCGTCATGAAGAAAGCAGGTATCAATAACTCGAAACAAACCGTTCATTCTCTAAGACATACCACCGCTTATTTTAACCTAAAAAGCGGTGGTACCTTAGAAGCAACCCAACAACTCTTAAGACATAAAAACATCGAAACGACACTGATTTATGCGCATAACATCAACAGAATCGATGACGATTCAGAATTTAGAATTAGAGACTATATTTTAAATAAGGAAAATGATAAAACATGATAGAAAACAAAAACGAATTAGAACATTATAGTGTTAAAGAAATAGCTGATCTTTTAAAGGTATCACCAAGAACAATTTACAAGTATGTCCTTAATGGCATGCTTAAGGGAAAAAAAATTGCAGAAAAATGGCGATTCTCAAAAGAACAAATCGATACATTCTTATTGAAGCTCGAAAAGAAGGAGTATCCTCGTTATGTCAAGAAGCATGGGATTAGACTACTTTAATATCGATATCAATATATTTAGTGATGGTAAGATCTTAAAACTCATGAACAGGTATGGTCCTGTAGGATTTGTCTCCTACATCACCATACTCGCTCATGTCTATGCTAATGGATACTATTTAGAATATAGTATTGAAGATACAACTCAGCTGCTCTTATCAAGAATAGGAGGTAAATACTTCAGTGGTAGAAACAAGATTCAAGAACTGATTTTGTATTTAGCACATATTGATTTAATTGATATGAAGATGTTAAATCAACATGTAGTAACATCAAGAGGGATTCAAAAGAGATTTATAAAGATGACTAAGAAAAGACAAAATCAGGACTTATCCAAATACTGGATTATTGATGATGAGAATGATTCTAATGCTAGCAAAGATATTGATTCCAAAGAAGAAGTTAGAAATGATGAAAAGCTAACTAAGAAAGAAATTAGAAGAAGAAAGAGGATTGATGATGTTTATGAAGGAGCACCAAAAAAACATTATTTAACGAGTTGCATTATTGAATCTGGTTATATTGATAACTATGATTTAGATATACCAAGATACAATGAACTATTTGTAGAATTATCAAAAGCCTATGATCATGATCAATTATTTAAAGCTGTTAGATATCTATGTGAACATTCTAAAAGAACAAACAAGAAGATCGAAAATAAATATAAGTTCTTTGAAGTGTCATTGGATAAGAATTTAAACCCTGAAACACCGTATATTACTGAAACACTTGAAGAGATGATTGAAAGATTAACAAAAGATGATTAAATGTATTTCCTAATATATGTGAGGATTACCAGAAAAATGAAATGAATGTAGTTCATGTGGTTATTCTTATGGTGTCTTGTGTAATCTTTTACATGATGAAAAGAACTATTCAATAACTTCAGTTGCTAATATGAAGATAATTTAAATTCAACTGGTAAACAATTACAGCTATTATAAATACGATTAAAAACTATTTATTTAAACGTAATCCGATTTAATTCATGTATTATTTAGCAATTTCATGTCCTACTATATGTTTTAAATGTGTCTATATATTTTAAGTGGTGTCTACTTTTTGATTACCAATAAATATATATTAAAAATTACCCCCCCCATGACCATTAATTCCCGATTGATGGGTACCGTACGGGGGGAGGTTTTATTTATGCGGAACCGATTTTTTGAAAATCCTGAAATAAATTAGAAATAAATGTTCGATTTACAAACAAATTACCAATATTTTCTTGTAATCCATAGGATAATGATGTAGAATATAATTATTCATTAATCGAACAAAGTTGGAGGAATAATATGCTTACAATTAGATCAAAAGCGCCACTTAGACTTGGTTTAGCTGGTGGAGGCACAGATTTAGAAAGTTATTCAAGTGTATTTGGTGGCGTAGTGTTAAATGCAACAATCAACATGTATGCACATTGTACTATTCAAACAACAGACAATAATTATATTGAATTCATAGCTAATGATTTAGGAGTAAAAGAAGTATATGCTCTTGATTCAGTAGTTGCCATTAGCGATAAATTACCTCTTCATTGTGGCGTTTATAATAGAATAATAAGTGAATTTAATAACGGACAAGCTATGAGTTTACGAGTAACAACATATTCGGACGCACCAGCCGGATCCGGATTAGGCACATCGTCAGCGGTAGTTGTTGCCATTTTGAAAGCATATATTGAGCTACTGAAGTTGCCATTGGGTGAATATGATGTTGCTCATCTAGCATATGAAATCGAAAGAAAAGATTTGAATCTTGCAGGTGGTAAACAAGACCAATATGCTGCCACATTTGGTGGATTCAACTTTATTGAGTTTTATAAGGATGACAGAGTTATTGTGAATCCGTTACGAATCAGACAATGGATGAAAGATGAACTTGAAGAATCTTTACTCCTTTTCTTCACCGGAAAATCAAGAGAAAGTGCTAACATCATTAAAGAACAGATAAAAAACACTTCCGAAAATAAACAAAGTAATCTTGATGGAATGCATCAACTTAAAGAAGCTGCTTATAGAATGAAAGAAGCACTACTAAAGGGGGATATTAACGGCATAGCACTTGAACTTAAAAATGGTTGGGAAGCTAAGAAAAGGACTTCAAACGTGATTAGTAATCCTATGATTGATGAGATATATCAGATTGCAATAAATAATGGTGCAAAAGCGGGAAAGATTAGTGGGGCAGGTGGTGGGGGCTTTATGATGTTCATCGTTGACCCATTAAGAAAAATTGATGTTATCAATGCACTATCAAAGTATGAAGGTAAAGTTCAAATTATAGAATTTGTTGATCGTGGAACAAAAGGATGGTACATATAATATGAAAAGTAAAAGCCATTTCTATATAGAGCACCTGGTAGAGAGATATCCTAAACTAGAACAAATAGAAACCGTACTGGATCAAGCAATTGAAGTTTTGATTGAATCAATTAAAGAACAAGGTACAATCCTGATATGTGGCAACGGAGGAAGTGCAGCGGACAGTGATCATATAGTTGGAGAGCTTATGAAAGGGTTCATACTAAAACGACAAATATCCTCTGAATTGGTTAATATATTAAAGAACGATTATCCAAATGATTTTGAATATTTATATAACAACCTTCAATATGGAATCCGTTCTATATCATTAATGAGTCATAATGCTCTTGTTTCAGCTTTCTCAAATGACAAAGCACCAGATTTAATTTTCGCACAACAAGTTCTAGGTTATGGTAAATCAGGAGATGTCTTGCTCGCTATTTCTACTTCCGGAAATTCAAAAAATGTTATTCATGCGGCACAAGTCGCACGTGCAGTTGGTATAAAAGTCATAGCATTAACTGGCAACAGTGGTGGTAAACTTGGTACATTATCAGATATTCTTATTAATGTTCCTGAAACTGAGACATATAAAATTCAGGAATATCATTTACCTGTGTATCACACTATTTGCTTAGCATTAGAAAATGAGTTTTTTGGAGAATAAAAATTATGGAAGCAATCATTTTAGCAGGTGGCTTTGGAACAAGACTGAAAAATATAGTTTCTGAATTACCCAAACCTATGGCACCGATAAGGGGAGTCCCTTTTTTATCGTACATATTGAATCAACTAGAACGCCAAGGATTCATGAAAGTTGTTTTAGCCGTTGGATATTTACATGAAAAAATAAGTAGTTATTATGGTGATCAGTATAAATCAATAAAAATCGAGTATTCAATTGAAGACGAACCACTAGGAACAGGTGGTTGTGTAAAGATGGCAATGAGAAAGACTTCTGATAAGTATATTTTTATCATTAATGGAGATACTTATTTCGACATTGATTTCTCTAAAATCACATTACCAAAAAATATACTGATAGCATGCAAAAAGATGGAAGATACATCTAGATATGGAAGAGTACTAATAAAGGAAAATATAATTGTGAACTTTTCAGAAAAGGGAATTAGTGGTTCGGGGTATATTAACGGTGGAATTTATTGTTTTAACAGAGATGTTTTCGATAATTTCGACTTGCCAACTAAATTTTCAATGGAAAAAGATTTATTTGAAAAATATCTTGTTGAACTACATATTCAAACCTATCTATCAAATGATTATTTCATAGATATAGGTATCCCAGATGATTATGAGAAAGCACAAAGGGAAATGTAATGAACAAAGCATTATTTTTAGATCGTGATGGTGTTATTAATATAGATTACGGTCATGTACATAGCAGAGAACGTTTCAAGTTCATAGAAGGCATTTTTGAGTTGTGTAAGATATTCCAAAACCTTGGATATCTGATTATAGTTATAACAAATCAGGCTGGGATTGGAAAAGGATATTATACTGAAGAAACATTTAATGAGCTTAATGAATGGATGATTCTAAAGTTTAATGAAGCAGGAGTTACTATCATGAAAACATATTATTGTCCACATGTGCCAGAGGATAATTGTTTTTGCAGAAAACCAAATCCAGGAATGATTATAAAAGCTATGAATGAGTATAAAATCGATTTATCAAAATCCTTTTTTATTGGGGATAAAGAAAGTGATATTGAAGCTGGGAAAAAAGCAGGAATTCAAAACCTAGTATTATTTAAAAATACAGATCATTTCAAGACTATTGATGATTTAAGAAAAATTCGACAAGGGGAATACGATGGAAAATAACTTTTTTAAACCAACAATCTTATTCAAAGAGTATATGATCTTAGACATGATTGAAAAAAATCCTAATATTACTCAAAGAGAAATTAGTAAAGCCATCGGCATTGCAGTCTCGATGGTGAATGACTATTTAGATCAGTTTGAAAAAGCTAAGCTGATAAACAGAAAAAAACACTCTACCAAAACAGTGGAGTATTTTGTCACTAAAAAGGGTAGTGAAAGAAGAAAACTACTCAATATCTGGTACCTAAAATCATCTAACAACATCTACATACAAGCCAAGGACAACATCATCAGTTTTTTAAATCAAATCATTGATAAAGGATTTAAGAAGATTATATTATATGGTGCAGGTGAAGTTGCTGAGATCATGTTACAAGTCATGAACGACGATAATCAAATACCTTTAGAAGTAGTTGCAGTCATTGATGATAATAAAGATAGAGTTGGTGATAAGCTTGTAAACATACCTATCATCACACTAAATGAATTAAACAAATACAATCATGATGGAATTATGATATCTAGTTATAAACATCACGAAACCATTCATAATAATCTTGTTGAGATTGATTACCCAAAAAAACAAATTATTCAATTTTTTGATTAAGCGGAGGATCTAATAATGAAAATTGCTGTTATAGGAACAGGATATGTAGGCTTATCTAATGCGGTATTATTTGCTCAATATCATGAAGTTGTTGCATTAGATGTCATTAAAGATAAAGTTGAAATGGTCAATCATAGAGTTTCACCTATCATTGACGTAGAACTTGAAGATTACTTAAAAAACAAACATATTAATTTAAAAGCTACGTTAGACAAAGAAGAAGCATATAAAGATGCATCATTTGTTGTAGTTGCTACTCCAACAAATTATGATCCCAACTTAAACTACTTTGACACATCAACTGTTGATAGTGTCATCAGTGATGTATCAAAGTATAATCCTAAAGCAGTCATCATTATTAAATCAACGATTCCTGTTGGATATACATTAGAACAACAAAAGAAACATCCAAATTTAAAAATCATGTTTTCTCCAGAGTTTTTAAGAGAAGGTAAAGCACTTTATGATAATTTATATCCTTCACGTATTGTTGTAGGAGATCATACTGAAGATGCTAAAACATTTGCACACCTTTTATTAGAAGGTGCAATTAATAAAGATGTCCCAATTTTATATACCGGATCAACAGAAGCAGAAGCTATTAAACTGTTCTCTAATACATATCTTGCATTACGAGTAGCATTCTTTAATGAACTAGACACTTATGCAGAAATCAGAGGATTAGATTCAAAAGAGATTATCGAAGGTGTTGGATTAGATCCTAGAATAGGTAATCATTATAACAACCCATCATTCGGATATGGTGGATATTGTTTACCAAAAGATACAAAACAATTATTAGCAAACTATAAAGATGTTCCACAAAATATTATGACATCCATTGTTGATGCGAATAGAACAAGAAAAGATCATATAGCTGAAATGATTCTTATGAAAAAACCTAAAGTAGTTGGAATCTATCGTTTAGTAATGAAAAGTAATTCTGATAACTATAGACAATCATCTATTCAGGGTGTAATGAAGCGCATTAAAGCTAAAGGTATTCAAGTTATAATATTTGAACCGGTATTGCATGAAGATGAATTCTTTGGTTCAAAAGTAGAAAGAGACTTTAATGAATTTATAAAGGTATCAGATGTTATAGTATCAAATAGATTTTACAAGGAATTAGAAGTAGTTAAAGATAAGGTCTATACTAGAGACCTATTCAATAGAGATTAAAGAGGTCATTAATGTATGTTTTATTTCTTGTTTAAACGATTTTATGACACAGTCTTATCATTTATAGGTTTAATTGTTTTATCTCCTTTGTTATTATTGTTAGTGGTATTTATAAAACTAGACTCAAAGGGACCAATTCTCTTTAAACAAAAAAGAATCGGTCGTAACAAGAAGCATTTCTATATATTAAAGTTTAGAACCATGCGTATTGATACTCCTAAGGATACACCAACTCATATGTTGGAGAATCCGCAACAATGGATTACTAAAATTGGCAAATTCTTAAGAAAAACAAGTTTAGATGAAATTCCACAAATTATCAATATCTTAAAAGGTGATATGTCTATCATTGGACCTAGACCTGCATTATGGAATCAGTACGATCTAGTAGAAGAAAGAGATAAATATGACGTGCACAAGTTATATCCTGGATTAACCGGTTATGCACAGATTAATGGTAGAGATGAATTACCAATTCGAGAAAAAGCGAAACTTGATGGTTATTATGTGAAACATATCAGTTTATGGTTAGATATTAAAATATTCTTTGGAACTGTAATAAGTATATTTAAGTCAGATGGTGTTGTTGAAGGTGGAACGGGTACACTAGAGAAAAATAGACCCGAAACTAAAGAAAATAAGTAGGTGTTACTTTGAAGAGAGTGTTAATTACTGGTGCTAATAGTTATGTTGGGACCAATGTTGAGAAATGGTTAATGAGAGATCCAGAAAACTATTATGTTGAAACATTAGATATGATGAACCTTAACTGGAAAAATTTTGATTTTTCCAAATTTGATGTGGTTTTTCATGTAGCTGGAATAGCCCATGTGTCAACTAAAAAGAAAATGAAAGAGTTATACTTCAAAGTAAATAAGGATTTAACCATAGAAACAGCTTTAAAGGCAAAAGAATCAGGTGTAAAGCAGTTTATTTTCATGAGTAGTATGATTGTCTATAATTCAAAAGAGACACTCATAACAAGAGAAACTATACCTAAACCAAAAAATTTTTATGGCTTAAGTAAATTAGAAGCAGAAAAGGAAATAGCAAAACTTGGTAATTTGAATTTTAATGTTTCTATCTTGCGCCCTCCCATTATATACGGACCAAATTCTAAAGGAAATTTCAAAAAACTTCAAAAAATAGCAAAAAAAAGCCCTATATTCTTTAATTTTCCAAATAAAAGAAGTATGTTATTTATTGATAACTTATCTGAATTTATAAAAGTATTAATAAATAATAATGATAATGGTATTTTTTTTCCACAGAACAGTGAATATTTTAAAACTAGTGATATAGTATTACAATTAGCAAGGTGCTACAGAAGAGTAATTTGGATGACGAGAATTTTTAATCCGATAATTTTTATTTTAAGAAATAAATTTAGTATTATTAACAAGATTTTTGGAGATTTCTATTATGAAATTGAGATGAGTAAATATGGACTTCAAAATTACATTGTTTGTAATAATACTGAATCTTTGTCATTTGTTGCAAATGATAACTAGAAAAACACTTAATATGAAATTTCGATTTATCATGAAAAACGCCATAATAACCGGAGATAACCATGGATCAAAATAATAAAATATATATGGAAGAAGATATACCTCTAGTCTCTATTATAATGCCAGTTTATAATAGTGAAAAATATATTGGAAGAACACTAGAGTCAGTTATATCACAATCATTTAATGATTGGGAGATCATAATAGTTGATGACTGTTCAACCGATAACAGTGCCAATATAATAAAAAGTTATATGAATGAAGATAAAAGGATTAAGTATTATAAGTTAAAAATTAATTCTGGTGCAGCAATTTCTCGAAATACAGCAATTAAAAATGCAATTGGTAAGTATATAGCATTTCTCGATAGTGATGACATATGGCATCCAGAAAAACTTTCAAAACAAATTGAGATTATGGAAAAGAATGACTATAACTTCACATGTACAGACTATAACAAAATTGATGATAATGATCTTGATTTAAATAAAACTATAAAGGCTGATTTAAGAGCTGATTACAATCGTATCCTGAAATCATGCCCTGGTAACTCAACGGTTGTATATAATTCTCATGCTATTGGAAAATTTTATATTCCCAACATAAGAAAGAGAAACGATTATGTAATGTGGTTACAAGTATTAAAAGTAGAAAAATATTTATATGGTATAAACCAAACTCTTACTAGTCACCGTTTGAGAGAAAATTCAATTTCAAGCAATAAAAAAAGTCTCGTTAAGTATCACTGGAATATCTATAGAAATATAGAGAAACTCTCTATTAGAAAATCAATATATTTGATAGTTTATTGGATAATCAAATCAATTTTAAAATAAATTAACGAATACTAGTAAGGACATTTGATGATACATGCTGCAATCAGTTATCAAGAAAAGGTATTATTTATATGGGAAATCGAATATCAATTATTATATCTGCTCTATCGAAAGTAAATTTTTAGTAATCCTTAAAAAATCTACAAATATAGAATTTAAGACTCATAATTATTATTTACCAACAAACATATATTCTAATATTAATCACTTATCAAAGAATTGGTGTGATTTCTGAAGATTAAACGATATATATAGTTTTTTAAGAGTTATAGATGCATCTAATATCATTAAGTGAAACAATCTGAATATAAAAATGAAGTATTTAAAAAAGTTTAAACTACGTATTTTTTTAGAAAAGAAAGAAATTCATAATATTATATTTGAGAGTTAACTTATATTGATTCGATTTGAATATCAAATTCGTTAGGAGAAAAAAATGAAAGTGATGATGATAGATCCATGGGGTATTAATAATGTTAGTTATTATACCAAAGGAATATGCTCGAATTTATCTAGGTACGTAAACTTGGAACTTGTAAGTAACTATTTTTTTCAAAAAGATATAGAAAGTATTTATAAGGTTAAAAATATATTCTTTAAAAGATCAGAGAAAATGAAAAAAGGTATCAAACGTAAAATTATCAGAAGCTTTGAGTATATTTTTTCTTATAGAAAAATAGTAAAATTACTAAAAGATGGTAATTATGATATAGTACATATTCAATGGTTACTATTCTATAATGCTGATTTACATTTTATTAAAAAAATTAAGAAATACTGTAAAAAGCTTATCTTTACTGCACATAATGTGATTCCACATGTAAATGGTGCATCAAAAATTAAAACTCTAAGAAAAATTTATAAAATAATTGATGTGATTGTATTACATGGAGAAGGCATCAGCAATGAATTTGATACTATTTTCCCTGAATTTAAACAAAAAATATATATTCAAAAACATGGACGTTATTTTAATCAAAGCACAAAAATTGATATAACGCAGATTGATGATCGAATTTCCGCTTTAGTAAATAATCACGGAAAGAAATTCATATTTTTTGGTCATATGTTTTACAATAAAGGTGTAGATAGAGTTGTAAACATTTGGTTAAAAGAGTTTCACTTAAGTAATGATTTGCTTATAATTTCAGGTAAAAAAAACGAAAATTATGATGAACTGAGCAAACTCGAAAAAAAAATAACAGATTGTTCAAATATTCTATATCTTAGTAATTATGTGGAAGACAATCTTCTAAACTACTTAATAAGCGAATCAAACATTATACTTTTACCTTATAGACACGCAAGTATGAGTGGTGTCATATTTACTGCGGCTGAATTTGGTAAAACTGTTTTAAGTACAAATATTGGTTCATTAACTGAATATATTAAAGATAAAGAAAACAGTTTTATTGTAGAATCCAACGAGAACTCTATATGTGAAACAATGAAGTATATTTCAAGATCAGTTTCAATAGAAGAATTAGCTTCAATGGGTCAAAAATTAAAATCCCATATTATAAAAAATTATAATTGGGAAAATATTACCAGTGAGCTTGTTGAAAATTGTTATAAAAGATAATTCATATTTTTAGGAGGGAAACGACTTATGATAACCACTTGTGTGATTTTAAACTATAACGACTATAAAACGACTGTATCGTTAGTTAATTCAATCGTAAATTTTAACTCAATCGATTATATCGTAGTCGTCGACAACAAATCAACAGATAATTCATTTTTTGAGTTAAAAAAAATAGAATCAAATAAAGTACATCTTATTTTAGCAGATTTTAATGGTGGTTATGGATATGGGAATAATTTGGGTGTCTTATATAGTTTCAATAAACTCAATGCGGAGTATACTTTAATTGCTAATCCAGATGTGTATTTTTCAGAAAAAACAGTACTTAAACTTAGAAAAATACTTCATGAAATTAAAGATGCAGGAATTTCTGCACCTGTACCTGTTAAACCTAGCGGTCAACACCAAAAAAGACCAGCGTGGATGTTACCAACGATAACTCAAGAAGTATTAAGTGCTAGTATATTAATCAGTAAATTATTCAGTATTAATTTCGAATACAAAAACTCTTATTTTTTAGAGAATGATTTGTGCATAGTTGATGTTGTACAAGGATCATTACTAATGGTTAAAACTAATATAATGACACAATTTGGAATGTACGACCAAGAATTTTTTCTGTATGGAGAAGAACAAGTGATTGCTAAGAAGTTTAAGGAAAACGGTTATAAAACATTCTTATTAACCTCCGAAGAATATATTCATGACCATTCTACCTCGATTAATAAGAGTTATAAAAATTTGATAAAAAAAAGAATTTTATTATTTAAAAGTAAGCTTTTATATTTGGAAAAATATATGAAAGTCAATAAATTCAAATTAGTGTTTATAAAACTTTTTTTTAATCTACTTTTAATAGAATCATTTATTGCTTCTATTTACTTATCATTTTTTCCTAAAAGTGAGAACTAGTTCATCATTTTCTTAATATCGATATATTATTGTTGTGTTAGATTTTTATGAATTTTCATAGTGAAGGGACGGGCAAAAATGATTAATGTAATTTTATTATTCTTGGCAATAAGTTTAGGGAAAGTATATACTATTTCATTTGGTAATTTGCAATACAATATCCAGGCTGTGGAATTATTATTAGTTTTCTATTCTTTAATTGTATTTTTAAAAATGAAACAAAAAAACATGAAATTTAATTTTTCCAAAAATGAGAGTTATTTTTACATTGCTTGGTTTTTAGTTTTCTTCTACTCAATACTAACTTTTTTCTGGACTGATCAAGGTGTTTCAGTACTTTCTGGTTCTTTAAGTTTGTTCTATGGTTTACTAGCATTCTTTGTGTCTAGTTATTATTTTAATACGAATAGAAATGCGTTGCTTAATGGTAATCGTATTTTAATTATAAGCTTACTAATTCAAGTTTCAATTAATATTTTTTTGGGTTTACAAGCTGTAGAGATTGGATTTTATGGAATCAAACATAATTCGACTACTTTATTAGGTAATTCTAACTATATTGCATTTTTCTTTTCTTTTGTTATGATAATGGAATTAATAAGTAAGCAAAAAAAATGGCAATTATATCTACTTTTGAGTGTTACTGGAGTAGTATTAACATTATCAAGAGGTACTATTTTTTCTATTATTTTCGTATTATTACTATACTTTATATTTGCGTGTTCAAATAAAAATATTAAAGCATTTAATGCTATTTTAAATATTCTACTAGCAGTAACTATCTTTTCATTCCTCCTGTTTTACACGACTCCTGGAATCGAGTTCCGAAAGGCGTTAGAAGAAGGATTGCAAACTTCGTCATTTCAAGTTAGATTGGATTCATGGAGTTTTGCTTTTACTCAGATTATTGATAATCCACTGGGAAATGGAATATATTGGAGAAATGACTCACATAATTTAATTTTAAGTTCGTTTAAATTTCTAGGAATTATCTTTGGAGTACTATATTTAACATTATTGATGTTACCTATTCAAATCTTGATTCATCAAAAAATCAAATTGATGTCTAGAAATTTGCTTGCCTTAATCCTTGCTTATATTTCTATTTTTATTCATGCTATGGTTGAAGTATTTTATTTTGATACTGTATCAATAATTTGGGTAGCTTTTATATTTACTGCAATTTTTAAAGTATTAAAAGATGAAAAGAATATTGATTCTAATCGAAAGATTCATCCTAATAATTTGCCTATTCAAAAACTGGTTTCAATATATTAATTAAATTCAATTTAACCTAAATGATAAACTTGTAAAAATATAAAGAGGTAATTAAATGATAAACAAAAAACTTAAAATCTTAATTCCTATAATTAGTTTTGGTCGAGCTGGTGGAATTCGTGTTTTAACACAACTTGCTAATCACTGGAGTTCAATGGGACATGAAATAACATTTTTAACTTTTTTTGAATCAGAAAATCCATATTACCCAGTTTCAGAAAAAGTTACTATTTTGTGGATCGGAAGAGATGGTTTTGATTTATATAAAAATATCGAAAACTATAAACCAAAAAACAGTATGCTAAAGAGAATGATTGCAATATATAGGTATTTAAAAAGAAATTCAAAAAACTTTGATTTAGTTTTGGCTAACGCAAGTGAAACTTCATGGCCAATATGGTTTGCAAGTAGGACTTTGAATTTCTACTACATTCAAGCATACGAGGTTGAGTTTAATTTGGGTAAAGGGTTAAGAAAAAGAATTAAAAGAATTTTCTCATATTTCTCATATTTTTTGCCATTAAAAAGAATTGTCAATGCTGATATATATAAAAAATACAAAAACATTAGGAGTACTCTTGTAATACCACCTGGCCTCGATTTTTCTCTATATTACCCTAAAGAATCAAGCAACACCGAAGAAAATAAAATCTTCACTGTTGGTTGTATTGGTAGAAAAGCGGTATGGAAAGGTTCAGATGATGTAGGTGAAGCGGTTAAAATCATACGTTCAAGAGGTTACAACGTTCATTTTAAAGTTGCTTTTGAGCCAATTTCATATCTCGAACATGATTTAGTTAAACCTGATGGTGACAAGAATCTGTCAGATTTCTATAGAAGCCTTGATGTTTTAGTTGCACCGGGACACATTCAATTAGGAGCATTTCATTATCCTGTAATAGAAGCAATGGCATGTAAAACACCAGTAATAACAACTGGTTATTATCCTGCAAATCC
>CAKMKH010000025.1 GCA_927441705.1 uncultured Acholeplasmataceae bacterium
CAAGTAATCTTTCATTAGGCACAACAATTAATGTATCTACATGTGGTTTTAATTCTTCAAGTCCCATGATTGCTGCTTGCATTCTTGCAGGACCTTCAAATGCAAATGGTTTTGTGACGATACCAATCGTTAGACAACCCATTTCTTTTGCTTTTTGAGCAATAATTGGTGCAGCACCAGTACCGGTACCTCCACCCATTCCAGCAGTAATAAAAACCATGTCGGCGTCTTTTAGTACTTCTTCAATTTCATCAATAGATTCAAGTGCAGCTTCTTTACCAACTTCACTTTTAGCACCCGCTCCTAAGCCTCTAGTTAAGTATTTTCCAAGTTGAACACGTGTCTCTGCTTTAGATACTTTTAAAACTTGAGCATCGGTGTTCATCGCTACAAAAATAACGCCTTTTACGTCATTTTCGATCATACGATTAATTGCGTTTCCGCCACCGCCCCCAACACCAATTACTTTGATAATAGGTTTTTGATTGAAATTATCTGATTCTCCGAATACCATAGGTCTATTCCCTCCTAGTTACTAATTCTATTTTACACGATTTATCTTTTAAAATAAAGATAATTGTTATGTTTTAAAATAATTTGTCTTTTTCTTCATCTCTTCTTTAAAATCTAGAAGACGATCTTCTTTAATTGCCTGTCTAATCTCTTGCATCAAATGCTTTAAATAAGCCAAATTTTGATATGTTATTAGTCTCATCCCTAGTATTTCATTACCTTTAAAAAGATGTCTTAAATAGCTTCTAGTATATTTAGAAACTGGTGTAGATAAGTTTGGATCAAGTTGTCCATAATCTCTTTCATAGGTTGCATTTTTTATAACAATCTTACCTTCAGTTGTAAGTGCAGTACCATGTCTAGCAATACGTGTTGGCAAGACACAATCAAACATATCCATACCATTAATAACATTTTCTACTAAATCGTCAGGTGAGCCAACACCCATTAAATACCTTGGTTTATCAAAAGGTAGTATGGGATTTAAATATTTTGTAATTTCATACATTTCTGCTTTAGTTTCACCAACAGAAAGTCCACCAATAGAATATCCCGGAAAATCCATTTCTATAAGCTTTTCTGCACTATATTTTCTTAAATCATGATCTAATCCACCTTGAACAATACCGAAAAGAGCTTGATCAGTAGTAAGCGCATCTTTTCCTCTTTTTGCCCATCTTAATGTGCGATCTACAGAATCTTTCATATATTCATAAGATGCATATGGCGGTGGACATTCATCAAAACTCATGATGATATCTGCCCCTAAATCCATTTGAACTTTAATTGAATCTTCTGGTGACATAAATAAACTTGACCCGTTTTTATGATGCTTAAAATGAACACCGTCTTCAGTGATTTTACGCATATCTGTAAGCGAAAACACTTGATATCCACCACTATCTGTTAAAAGCGCTCCATCCCAGTTCATAAATCCTCGAATTCCGCTATGATCTTTGACAATATCAGCACCTGGCTGAAGCCATAAATGATATGTGTTTCCTAAAATAAGCCCTTCAGAGACTTCTTTTATCTCTTCAGGCGTTAATGTTTTTACGGTTGCTTGTGTGCCAACTGGCATAAAAAAAGGCGTTTCAAATACACCATGAGGTGTTGTTAATCTACCTAGTCTAGCACCACTTTGTTTACATGTATGTAATACTTCAAATTTAATACTCATTCTATCATTCCTTTGCTCTTGATATTATATCATAGTTTTGATACAATGTTAAAGTAATAAAATTATTAGCTGTACCCTAGGAAACCAGCTAAAACAAAACAGGGAGATTACAATTTGAAAACATTTGTTTTAAAAGATTTTTTGATGCAATCAATGATTGCAGCTATGTATGTTGTATTGGTATTTGTCTTTCAATTTTTAAGTTTTGAGACGATACAGTTTAGAATTGCTGAAGTATTACTGATTTTAGTATTTTTTGATAAGAAAAGTTTTATCGGATTAACTATTGGTACTTTCTTAGCAAATTATTTAATGAGTCCTTATGGTCTTGTAGATGCCTTATTCGGAACACTCGCTACTGTTATTGCTCTTATTTTGATGATGATTATATCTAAACCTAAAATCTTATCAGTATTATTTCCAGCAATTAGTAATGCAGTCGTCATTGGTCTCATGATTTCTTTAATGAATCAAATACCATTTATACCAATTGCTCTTTGGGTATTTTTTGGAGAAGCAGTCGTTATGGTTGTTCTTGGTTTACCAATTTATTATTATTTAAACAAAAATAGTCATTTTAAAGAAATGATGGAAAGCAAATAGCTTTCCATCTTTTTTATTTTCTAAATGGTTCATATTTAATAAAATGCTGATATGTTTCACCTTTTTTTAAGATCGCTTTGTTTAAATGATCATGATGTATCCCACCAGGTTCAAACTGACATTCTAATGTAAATGATGAATGGATGGCATCACCTTTAAATGGTCCTTGTAGAGGTATGCCAGCTGGATTATTAGATGTATATAAAACAACTGCAGGATATGATGTATAAGCTTTTATACCTATATTATTTACATGATCGTAGGCAATCGCATTTGGCTCATTATCTTTTGAATCATCAAATATCCATGTATGATCAAATCCATAAAAAGACGTGGTTTTCATAGCATCAATATGCTTTTTAAACATTGATAATTCTCTAAAATCAAACGGTGTCTTTTCTACAGACTTCTTTTGTTTTAATAAATAATTTTCATCAATATCTAAGTAAAATGATGCGTTAATTTGTAACATATGTTCATCGATTGTTTCTTTATCTTGATTTAGATTAAAATAGACATGACTTGTAATATTACATAATGTATCTTTTGTAGTTGTTGCATGGTGTTTGATATCTAGAGTGCCATCTTCTTTTAGTTCATAGGTGACATCAAGCGTTAATTCACCTGGATAGCCTTCTTCTAAATCTTTAGAAACATATCTAAATGTTGCTAAATGTTCGTTGCAATTAACAAGTTCAAAGTTCTTTGTAGAAAATCCGTGTTCTCCTCCATGTAGTGATGTATAATCTGATCTAAATGGTTTAACTTCATATGATTTCCCATTAATACTATAGGATGGCACAACCAATCTTCCACTTGTTCTTCCCATAGTTTTTCCAAAATACGTCAAATCGTCCATATAATCTTCAATTGTTTTAGGAACGATTATTAGATCTTGATTATCAAATACATATTGATAAACACCAGCACCATACGAAAGCAATATAACTTTTGAGCAATCGTTTTCCAATGTTATTTTTTTTATATTTACACCTTTTTTTATGATATCTTCAACAACAAATTTATTCATTATCTATACCTCAATCATTTAATTTTTCGATGCGCTACTGCCATCGGTAAATTCATTAAATTATCTTGTTTCACTTTAATCCATTCAGGATCGACTCCAGTTATTAATATCACTTCATAAATGTGCATTTCCCAAATCTGATGCGTAAAAATATGTTTATAATTTCCCATATCTTCAATTACATCAATTAAAATGTTTTTTTCTTCTAAAAGAGAAATCACATCATAAATACTTTCGCTATCAAATTGAGGATATTCATACATACCTTCAAGTAAGTCCTCTGTTCTTTTTCTTAAAAAGATATGTTGGTCATGATCATAGATTTTTAGAGTTATATATTGAAATAATTTCTTGTCCTTTAATTTTGACAAAAAAGGAAGTGTTTCTTGAATGTTTAACTCATATGCTAAGCAATGTTCGTTTAATGGACAAATTTCACATTTAGGTTTTTTCGGTCTACAAATGGTTGCTCCTAATTCCATCATTGCTTGTGTGTATGTATGAGGATTCGCTAATTCTATATAGCTTTGATTGATATCATCGAGTTTTTTTCGATTTTTTTCTATTCTAAAATCATCATTAAGATTTAAGTATCTAGATAAAACTCTAATCACATTACCATCAAGTGCACTATATGGCTTATGATAAGCAATCGACATAATTGCACCTGCTGTATATTTACCTACACCAGGAAGTTTAATAACTTCTTCATAAGACTTAGGAAATATACTATCATGATGATCTACTATATATTTAGCTGCTTTCAGTAAGTATTTAAATCTTCTATAGTAACCTAATCCTTCGACATCCTTTTTTAAACCTTCTTCATCAGCAAGCGATAAAGCTTTAACATTAGGATATTTATGAATAAATTTCTCAAAAAAAGGCAAGACAGTTTCAACTTGTGTTTGTTGAAGCATAATCTCGCTTATCCATATTTTATATGGGTCTTTTGTTTCTCTAAAAAGAAGCTTTCTATGATTTTTGTCATACCAAGCTTCTAATTTTTTAATATCCATTATAACTCAACTTCTCTTACACCACAATGTTCGATGACATCATCAAATCTTGTTAAAGCAGATATGACAATACCATGACACACGACAATAACTTTCTTGTAGTTTTTGTATTTTAGTAGTGTTAATTGTACGCGTTTTTGTAAATCTTCATAAGCTTCCCAGCGATATTTATGTCCAACATTTCTCTTGCCTTCTGCTTCAAAATATTCTTGATATGCGCCACTCACTTCATAATCATATATGAATTTAGTGTCTGGCATCCACTCATGAAGGTCATTTTCAACGACTAATTTAATATTTGTTTCTCTTGAGATGATTGCTGCTGTTTGTAAAGCTCTTGTATATGGTGATGAAATGATAATCTCTGCATCTTGTAATAGTGGATCAGTAGCTCTTTTTTCTGCTTGTACAATCCCATTTTCTGTAAGCTTACCAAATTCATAACCCATGCCGGCATAACCTCTTTCGATAACTTCGTCATAACGAGGCTCACCATGTCTAACTAATATAAAATGTGTTGTCATATAATCATCCTTTCAAACATATTATAACACAAAGATTTATAGTTTTAATCATTCACATAATTTTATAAAAGCATACGAAAAACAAAACATATTAGAATTATTTTAAAAAGCATTAATTAGAACTAAAAAAGTTTATAATGTTATAATATTGCTGTGAAAAAGGAGGATTATAATGTCAGAATTATTGAAAAGAAGATCAATCAGAAAATATGATCCAAGCGTAAAAATATCAAAAAGTGAAATGAAAGAAATTCTAGAAAAAGCAACTAGAGCACCATCATCAATGAATATGCAATCATGGAGATTTTTTGTTGTTGAATCTCTTGAGGCTAAAGAAAAGTTAAGACCTGTTTTATATGGAAACCAACTTCAATTAGATACATCTGCAGCAATGATATGTATTTTTACAGATCTTAAAAAATTTGAACTTGCAGAAAAGATTTTTGATATAGCTGTGCAAAAGGATTTAATGCCTGAAGAAGTTAAAGAAAGACAATTAAGAAGCATATCAAATATGGTTGATAATTTAACAGATATTTCAATAGAAAAAACCGGTTGGTTAGATGCTGGATTAGTTTCTATGCAACTCATGCATATTGCAAAAGAATATGGTTATGATACATGTGCAATCGGTGGTTTCAAGCATGAAGAGATTGCTGATGTCCTTGGAATAGATAAAAAAAGATACAAACCTGTAATGATCTTATCTATTGGAAAAAAAGCTGAAGATGGTTATCCATCAATTAGACTTGATGTAGAAGACGTTACTTCATGGCTATAGAAAAAGGGCTCAATCGAGCCCTTTTATATTGCAATTTTACGATATATTAAATATCATATTGCGACAAAATTTGTGCTGGTGTTTTTCTAAGTAATAAATAAATCGGTAACATACCTGCTAGAATATTAATGGCATAAGCAATAATTAATCCAATTGTAAATGTTAATGCATTCACAGTAAAGAAATTAAACTCTCCTATAAATCCTTGAGCAAGTTTTGTCAGTCCATAGGACGCGATGATATATCCTACAAAAGTAGAAATTGTAGTTAATACAAAAATCTCAATTAAAAATGAAATGAAAATATTGTTTTTCTTAACCCCTAAAGCTCGATAAACGGATACTTCATATATTCTTGATATCAAACTAGATCGAATAACGAAATAAAAACCAACCATTGAAAATCCAATAAGAACTGATGAAGTTGTAAGTGTCGATATCAATACTTCTGCACGGATACCTTTTGCATCTTTGAGTGCAGTTTCATAAACATCAGTAAATTCATAGTCTGTAAAATTTGCTTCTAAATCTGTGATGAGTGCTTCTACATCATTAGCATAAATATAGATAAAACTTTGTTTACGATTAATGATTGAATATTTAGCTTCTTCATCATTTATCACAATGTCAGCCGCAAGATTAGCATCGAAAACCCCAGCAATTTCATATGGAAAAATCGCAATTGTTTTAGGAAAAACACCTGAGTAATCTGAGTTTCCCATTAACGATTCATATAGGTCTTTTGATATGAGACTTTGATTATTTTCTGGCAAGGCTCCAGCTATAATCTCTTCATCGAAATAGGATAAAGGCATGAAGCCATATCCAATTGAAGCATAATATAAAGCTAGATTTTCAGACATATAGATGAGATTAATTTCAGAATTGACTATACCTGATATTTTAATATTTAAGTCGTGAACTTTGACAGATTCTTTTATTAAATATTCATATGACCAAATGCCAAACTCTTGCCCAGATGCTTGACTAAATATACCACCGTCTATAATCAAATCTGCCATCATTTTTGAGATTAAAATTTCATTATCTTTAGGTAATTGTCCATAGATTAAGTCTTCATTTGTGACATGATCAATAGTTTCAATGTTTCCAGACAAAGATAATGAAGACACTGAACCATTAGGCTCAATGAAATTAAGAGTAGCTTGTCCATATGGATTAACAAAAAATTCATCATGAGTTCCATCATCTAAAGCCATGATTTCTTCTGCATTATAATTTGAATCAACTAGATCAAGCCTTGCTCTCACATAACCTTTAGGCATCTGCATTTCTTGTTCAGGCTTCAATATGGCTACTGATGCCAACATAGAAACCGTAACAGCAATAACCATTCCTGCTATTAGAAATGAAAAGAGCATGAGTTTACCTTTTCGACTCGTCTTTAGAACTTTTTGAAAAGCCATCCATAAAGACTGTTTAATAGAAACTAATGTTTTTGATTGTCTATCTACAAGTTTATTATCAAGCATTTCTTGATCAAAACTTGTTTCGATGAGTTCCTCTTTAGTTTTCTTCATATAATGTGCATCTTTTATAACTACACCTGAATTTTCATCAACAAGTTTCAATTTTTTATAAGGTGACTTTATATCTAAATAAAGTGTTTTATTTTTGATGATGAGCTTAATATCCATGTCTTTGAGATCATCTTCATGTTCACCATACAAACTTAAATTGACTCCATTTGATGATGCATCAGATATATGCTTATAATCTTTAAGATATATTGTGTCATCTTTTCCAAAGTGTTGTTCATCACTTGAAAGATTTTTCTCATCAGAAATGATTTTTCCATCTTTGACTTCAATTATTCTATCTCCATAAAAATTAGCGATGTGCTTTTCATGAGTAACTAACACAACAAGTTTTTCTTGTGATATTTGCTTAATAACATTCATAATATCAAGTGTGTTTTTACTATCAAGGTTACCTGTTGGTTCATCCGCAATGATAACTTTCGGATTTTTAACAAGTGCTCTAGCGATTGCTACTCTTTGTTGCTGTCCACCTGATAATTGTAAAGCTTTTTTCTTTCTAAATGGATACATATGAACAGCTTTTAAAATGTAGATAACTCTTTGATCAATAATTTCAGGATCTTTAATACCCATCATTCTTAAAACAAAAGCTATATTATCATAAACAGAAAGTTCGGGTAATAAATTATAATTTTGGAAAATATATCCTACATATTCATTTCTTATTTTATCCCAAGTATGAACATCATATCCTTGAATCATTTGATTATCGAAATCAATGGTTCCAGATTGTACTTTATCAAGGCCACCTAACACATTGAGAAGTGTTGTTTTTCCTGATCCAGATGGGCCTAGTAATACCACTAATCCCTTTTCCGGAAATTCTAAAGAAACATCATTTAAGACGTGAATTTCATTTTTCTTTCTTCTATTAAAATACTTATTTAACTGATTAACTTTAATCATGATTACTCACCCCTACTTTGACTTATCGTCTCAATAACTGATTGATTAAACACTTTTTTATTAAACCTTAATCCCAACCAAGCGCCAAAGAACATAAAGGCAAATAATAATATAAAATAATCCTTTAATTCCATATATTGAAGATCAGCTGATAATAATGTGAAATTTGAACTAATAAATTGTAAAATGATCATCGTTAGAATAAATCCTATGGTTGACATTAAAACTTGTTCCAAAACAACTAATTTAGCAAGTGTCGATTTGTTTGCGCCAATTGATCTAAAAATCGCAAAATCTTTCTTTCTCGCATTCATCACATTCTTAGTAACAGCATGTACGATTGAATATAAGAACAGTCCAAATAAAGTTAATAATATAACGGCTAGAAAACTTAAGAAAAATACTTGCATTTCTCTCCAAGATCCGGATATATTTGCAGGATAATATACCTTATATAAATCAGCATCGACTGAGTCAATAATTTTATTACCACCATAGAAACCATCAACACTTAATGATATATAATTTTTCGGTTCAATGGTGTATTGATTTTCTAACATCTCTAAAATTGCATTTTTAAATACTTGAAATACATCTGCATCAACTGCAATGCCATTCATAGGTTCTTCAGGTACAGATATCGATAGTCCTGTCATAGTATATGAAACCTCATTGTAATATCTATCATAAGTCGTAAATTCTATCGATTGATTTGTCAAAATCGTTCTTTCTCCAGTGCCATCTACTTCTATATCTGATTGAAGATTCAAAAATGGATCCGAGTACAAAAAATTTTTTTGATTATTATAATTTATTCTAGACTCATACTGTATACTCGATTCTATTTGTGATAATACTTGATAATCAATAATTGCTTCATTAGAAGTTTCTTGAGCTAAAAAAGCTTCAGAAAAGTATATAATATCTCTATCCAATTTATCGATACCTGTGACGATGAATGTTCCAATACTAATATCTTGCTCATAACCGAAATATTCCCAAGGATTCCCTGGATTAAGTTTTATTTGATCACCAATATTAAAATTCTCATAAGCACTGACTACAACTTCATTGATTGCTACCGGCAAACTACCTTCAATGTCTCTTTGATTGAGTGCTTCTACAGAATCAGTAGCTGTAATGATGCCTCTATTATAGTAGTCATCTGTTTGACCCTTGACAATATATAATCTAGTTTCGTTATAAAAATTCATCGCATTTGGATGTACGACATTAACATATGATAATTCTTCAAATGCATCAATTTCACTTTGATTAAAATCAGTGCCATCTCTTTTTTCAATTAGAACTCTAGTCTCTGGTACAGATGGAAATATATATGATTGTTCTAGTCCTACTTCTCTAATTTCACTAACTTGATTTGTATAAACTATTGTGAAAACAGAAATAACTAATATTTGCATAATCATTAAGAAGATAAGTTTTTTAGGTGTAGAAAATAAATTAACCAGAGCAAATCTTAATAAACCGAAAAAAGTCATACTTTTTGGTTTAGCTAATTGTTCTAATTGTTTTATCTCTGCTTTCTTGATTTGTTTATCTTCAACAACTTCACCATCATGCATCTTGATTTTTCTAGTAGCGTATTCTTTTACTTGATCATAATCATGCGTAACGACGACGATTAATTTATCTTTTGCAATATCATGAAGCAATTTCATAACTTGTTCTGCTGATTCAGAATCTAGGTTTCCAGTAGGCTCATCAGCAACAATAATAGGACAATCTTTTGCTAGTGCTCTTGCGATTACTGCTCTTTGCTTTTGTCCACCTGATAATTTAGACGCTTTATGATTTTTATGTGAAGTTAATCCTACTTTATCTATTAACTCTAACGCTCTTTGTTTTCTTTCATGTTTGTTATATCCTTGAATCTCTAAAGCTAACACAACATTTTGATAAACGGTATATGAATCAATAATGTTATAGTTTTGGAATACAAACCCTATGTATGTTCCACGATATCTTTCCCAATCAGCAATCGTATAATGTGAAGTTTCTTCATTAAATAAGAAAAGTTCTCCATCTTCATAACCATCTAATCCACTAATAACGTTTAACAAAGTTGATTTACCACTACCAGATTCACCGGTAACAGCAACAAACTCACCTAGTTCAAATTCTAGGCTAATGTTTTTCATCCCAACAGATACAGTTTCTTCTGAGCGGTAATACTTTGATACTTGATCTAACTTAATCATTGCCATGACTATTCACCTCATCTATAATTTTTATGAGTTCATCTGCTTGATTGATAATAAATGCTGCATTATGTTTTAATAATACTTCTTTTGAACGATATCCCCATGTAACACCAACGCTTTTTATATTAGCATTTGTTGCTGTCATCATGTCAACATCAGAATCTCCAATAAAAAGCACTTCATCTTTTGTTAGTTTTAACTCATCTAATGCTTTATATAGCATATCTGGAGCAGGTTTAATAGGCATATCTTTTGTTTCACCAATTGATACATCAAAATATCCTTTAAATGTTTGGAAATTTAATTCTTTTACTAAATATTCCAATTTGTTAGAAACAACTGCTAATTGATATCCAGTATCTTTAAGATATTTAAGTAAATCTAATATACCTGGATAAGGTCCAGTATTTTGATTTGAGTTATCATCATAATGTTTTTGATACACATCATAAATTTTATTTATATCAGATCTTGATGTGTTTTTTGGGACAACATCTTCAATTAAATTAATTGCTCCTCTACCAACACCATCTTTTACCTCTTGTAGTGTTTTTTCTGTTAAATTAAAGTGTCTCATTGCATGATTTACACTTTCCTTTATATCTTCTATTGTATTTAAAATTGTACCATCCATATCAAATATAATACCTTTGATCATCTTGTTCACCTCTATAAGTATATTTTGCATTTTATCATGAATATATTTTCTTTCAAAAACATGTCTCATTACTTACATATTATACACTAAAACTGACACAATATAATAAAAAAGGGGCTTACAATATGTAGATTGTATAAGCCCCATTTGGCTTTAGCATGGATTTCCCCCTCCACTAATCTAGATAGCACGAGATCCATACTAACACACCTGTTAAAGATAAACTTCATCTTCCAAATACAATATATAATGGATTTTCGATTCAGACTAGGGCGTATATGTCCTATTCGTACATTTTTTTCACTTTTTCTTTACTTTTGCTACTATTTGATGTAATATAAATCCGCTGGGGATGTTCTGGATTCGTCACGGCATGGATAGACATATAAGCATGCCATGGTTGCTCATGTAAAAAAGCCGAGGTTATTTAATAACCGGAAACCAAAATTTTTCTTACGCTGCCTAAGAATAGGTGCGAGCCAACTATGAATTCACTTACGGTTCATACACGGTACAACTCAGTAAGTTATACTTATCAAATTGCCTAGTTTGATAAAAGAACCCAATTAGGATATGACCATTGACTTTTGTTTGTTTAGTTAATGGGATGAATTCATAAATAAACTAAGCATGTAGAAAGTATGTTTAAAAATGTCTTGCACAGGGGTTCAATTCCCCTCATCTCCACCATCTTAAATCCTATACAAACCCCTCAGTTAAGATAGTCCCTAATTTCATTGTCTTGACCGTATGGTTAAAAGAATAAGAGCCTAGTATATAAGGCTCTTTTTCTTTATACACCAAGAAAAAATAGTGTATTCTATTATATTTTTCACTAATCAGATTGCTCTTAGCTAGTTAGCAATACTAGTATTTTTTAACTAATTAACATCTTCATTATAACCGATAATGACTTGAAATAAAACTTAATCACTACCATTTTCTTTTATTTTATGATTTTTGTAGAAGGATTCAATAAGAATTACTTCCTCTGCAGTAATTTCGTAAATTTGATAAACCAGTTCATTTAATTTGTCTTCAATCTCTTCTAAATTCATGCTGGTAATTTTCCGATTATCAACAATTTGTTTGACTAACCTAGTAATCTCATGTTGAATTTCTTTTTTTGCTATGGCTATTGGAATCTGTTCCAATGGTTTACCTGATAATGCCAAATTTTCTCCTTTTCTTTTACCTCTTATATATAACCAAACGTATATTAGTTTAGAATTCAAAATTGCAAGTAAGTAAAATGGATTAAATGCGATGTTATCCTTTTTTGTAATAAAGAATACTCCACCTTGCGAACCACCATTTGCATACCAAGGAATATCATTATAAGCAAAATCATTATACTTTGAGATACTTCTAACAACTATTTTAGCACCTTTGAAAATATTCTCATTGCGTGGTCTATGTAGATTATACCAGTCTCTTTTTCCATCAATAAACTCAGATCTTCCTTCTAATATTTTTCTATACTTAGATAGATGTAACAAGAATTCAGAGGAAGGCATAGCAACTCCATCAGTATATAACAACTCAAGATTACATTTGACACCTGCAAACCACCTGTTAACATCACTTGTTTTATAAAATGGTTTTATTAGCTCGATTTGTGCTCCAAGACTTTCTAACTGTCCCACAGGATAAACAAAAATCCCATCACCTTTCATTGCTGAAATGCTTGGGTACTTTTTATGATGCTGAGCATTAAAAGTATCTGCACCACTAATTACTCCTTGATTAACTAAAGCAATAGAGCCCAATTTATATTTGATTGTAGCCATCTTTATTATTATATTATCTACATCAATGTTAGAACTTGCAAACCTAATATAATAATCTCCAGTATTACGATTAGTATATAAGTGTTCTCTTTTTTGCGTAATACTAGTGCTAAACTGGCTTCTACCTCGTAGTAGCTCAATTAATTGCTGTCCAGTAAGTGTGATTTTTTGATTTGCGAAAATTTGATGTGTTTCTGCTGAGTGACTCTTGGTTTTTCTCAAAATAGTAATCATATCATGCTGACCTCTAGCAGATTCAAAGATAGTAATTTCATTAAAGTTCACTAATTTTAGAATATCAGTTTCATTATATAGAATATTTCTGAGTTTCTTTGCTCCATCAGCTGTTGGATAATAGTTTGTTGTAATAAATGATAATATCCCTTTTTCAAGTAACAATTCAATACCAAGGTGCATAAAAAAGTAAAAATAATCCATCTTTCCAAGATAATATCTCCGACCAAATAATGTATCTTTAATCGGTTTAAAATATTCTTTATGACTGCTTTCACCTATGTATGGTGGATTACCTATGACAATATCAAATCCATCAGAAACGCCAAACATATACTTTTTGTTGAAAAATGATGATGCTCTTCTATTTTTAAAAGGATCAAAAGATTTCATTTGTCTAACTTTTAATCCACCTGAACTACTACTATCTTTTATTACTGTTTCGTATTCTTTTTGTAATGATATTTTCTCATTATGTTGTGTTGCTTTAAAATATTTGTCTCTTATTTCATGGAGTTTAGCTTCAATATATATATCATCCATTGATATTTCTTGAATCATTGGCACCAAACTATTAGCACAAACAAATTTAAAATCAAGATTAGGGAGAGGTTTAACTTTTCTTATATCATTTTCATCTACAATAACAGATAGCCATGCTCGTAATCGAGATATTTCTACTGCCATAGGCTCAATATCAATGCCAAAAATATTGTTTTTAAGTATTTCTAACTTGTATTCGTATGTGTCTAGTTTCTTACCCCCTAATCTGTCATAGATTTTAAGTAATAATTGCATCATTCCCATTGGAAATGCGCCAGAACCACATGCTGGATCAAGTATTTTCATTTTTTTCAGATAATCTATAACTCGTTCATCAAATTTATTACCACCAAGAATTATTAAATCGCGTTTAAAATTTGTGTCAGCTTGTTCTACGTCAAAATCACTTGAATCAAGTAATTTGTTTACAGCTTTTCTCTCGGATTCATTTTCGAATAAATTATACATGTATTCACGAAGACTCTCCACACACATAAAACTAACTATTTCACGAGGAGTATAAAAGGCACCTTTTGCTTTTCTTGCGCTTTCACCTGTTTCAGTTACTTGAGTTGCCAACAAGCTTTCAAAAACTCTTCCTAACATTTCAGGGTCGATAGCAACCTGTTGATATTCTGGTGTACTTTCGTCTGTTGTAAAGTTATATCTTTTTAGATGATCAAATAATCTGACAAAGTAAGTATCAGGGAACTGTATTGTTTCAAAATACCAATCATTATCATGAATTTCAAATAAACCACCATTTAAGTAAGGGGTAGTGTTATCAAATTCACGTTTATTTTTCTCGGTATTTAAAGTATTAAAGAATAAATTTTTCAGTATTTTATCATAATATATAGTAGAGTTAACGCTTGATAATGGGTTAAAATAATTTGTTTCTTTTTCATATATGAATCCTTTTTTACGCAAAAACCATATAAAAAGAAGTCGCCCAATTAACCTCATAGCAAAGACTTTAACATTTTCTGGATCTTTAGTTAATGATAGATATCCAATTAATTCATCAAAGAGATCAGCAATACCGCTATAGAAGCTATTATTTACACTGGATATAGAGAACGAATTCCACATTTTTTCATGTATTGAATTAATTGATCCCAAAGCAATTACATCATATATATTTGCTAATATATCTAATTGAGTGTTTGTAATGTGCTCTGATAGTTCAAGAACTCTTAAGCTTCCTAAATCGCTTAGTACTATTAAGATTGATGATGAATCTGGTTTTAGAAAGAAGTCAATCCCTATCTTTAAATTTGTTGCTTTTTTTGTCTCGTTATTATCTTCCCAATTAGGACTCAAATGTACAGAGGCTGATATTATTGATTTTGTTGCATTGTTACTTAACCAATAGAATTTACTCTCAAAGAAAGGTGAAGAATCATAATGAATCAATGCTGTTTTCTTATTAATTCGTCTAGGATTGTTTCGAAACCATTTTTCATATTTTGCATTTTTAAAATCATCCGTATTCAAAACTATCTTTGCTATATCTTTCTCAATAGCAGCATTAGGATCAATAATGCATAAAAACTCGTTTGCGATTTGCAATGCGGTTCCAATCGGCTTTTCTTTGAGTGACTTGTTTTCATCTTTTATTAAATTGTTGTCAACTGAACGCTCTGATAATTCCTGAAGAAGGGAATCCAATCTATTCTTTAGTTGTAGTTTATGTTCTGTTGTTAGCATAATATAATACATCCTTTAGCTTAAGATTATCAATGTTATTTCTCTCTTTTTTTGCCTTGAGTTTTCTAACAAAGTTAACGAATTTTTTAGTTACATGTTCTGGAACTTCACTTGTCGTTCTGTTATATTTCATTGCTTCATTTATGATTTTTAGAACTTCTGTTTTTTCATTTATACTATCAATATTACTCTCAAGATAACCTGGAATATAGTCAAATTTACTATCAATTAATGATTTTGACATTTTATTGATAGCATCGATTTTCTTTTCTCCAAGATTAAGTCCGATACCTTTTATACGATGTTTATCACTACTAAAAATGTGCGTAAGTTCTCTAACTTGAAGACGATCAATGTTAATATTATCTATTAGCCTAAAATTGTCCTCTTGATTTGTCCTAATAATTCTTAGAGCGGATTTTTCATCTATATATTGACCGCTATAATCACCGATTGTCTTAACCTTTGAAAATGCAATTTCACTATATTTATTACCTGTTACAGATTCCTTGCCTTCGATACGTACTAAACCAATTACTTCATTAGAAGCAATAAGTCCTTTAGAAACCGCTGAAGAAGTAATATAATTCCACTTACCAAATGGGATTTTTTGGATTCGTTCAATTTCTTCTTTATTGTCTTTGTTTTGTTCTAAAAATTTACGAAGTTCGTATAAAAATTCATCCGAACTGACACCATAAAATATATCTTGCTGATTTTCAAGCTCTAATAATGCTTCTGATGCAATTTTGTCATCTTCAGAATACATTTGAATAATATTTTTTTCTTGTATTTTATGCGAATCCTCTTCTATGTGCTCAATTGGATTGGCATCTCCAGTTTTTAATATATCCTGATCTGTACCAATAGTTCTAGTAATTGTATCTACTTTTCTTTCAAGTCTTCTAACAAGTTTTAAGAAAGTTTCAAGGTTGTCTTCGGGCTTTGTATTGGCAATCAAAACCTCTTCATAATCGGATCCTAAACGATTAATACGGCCGTTTCTTTGAATCATTCTAACGGGATTCCAATGTAAATCATAATTGACTAGAATTCCTGCATCTTGTAAGTTTTGACCTTCAGATAATATATCAGTCGAAAAAAGAAAATCTATCTCTTGCTCTCCACCTTTTGGTTTACCTAAATTGTTGGCGTATTTCTTAGATTTTGGTGAAAATGTTTTTACAATCAGTTCAGTTCCTCGACTTCGTCCAGAAAGAAAAGCGCTTCTTTTTTGAAAATCTTTAATAGTTATTATTTTTTCTAGATTATTCTTTAAATATTCAATGGTATCAGCAAAAAATGAAAAAACCAAAATTTTATGACCATGTTTTTTTGTATCATCACATTCAGTGTTTATAAACTCTGCTAACTTTTGAAGTTTGGCATTGTTATTGACTTCTTCGACAATACCCATAAGCTCTGTTATTACATCCAATATCTTTATTTCTCGATTAAGATCTTTATTCAATTGATCCAAATTATATTTCTTAGGATCAGCAACTTTTTTCTCAATACCATATTTTCGAATTTTAGCTTCATCACCACTATTGATTGTATCATATAGTTCTTTTTGGTATTTTTCGTAATCCTCAAAGGCTTCTTCGATATCATCATAGTTTTGGAGTTGATTTATATCAGTAAATGAAAGTAGGAATTTCTTTTCATTCATCCAATAAATAAACTGTGTTAATCTATTTTTATAATATTCTACACTCTTCTTAAGTGCATATGCGCTTGATTCAAGGCGTTTTAACCATGTGACATGAATGATGTTATGTGATGCTAATTGCATCATTAGCTTAGTCTTAAAATCACCTTTTGTATTAGAGGATATCTCAAATGGTGTTTTTCCATAAAAATCTTTCAAATATGTTTCTACTCTATACGGCATAAATCCCAATAAAAGTACAACAGAGAATATATTTGCAACTACATTATCTAAAAATTCATCTGTTATTAAATTTGTTTCAGTCGTATACGATTTATCTCTTAAAAAAGGTATAGCTTTCTCAAAATCCTCTAAATACTCTTTAATAAAGTCTAGAGGGTGTGATGTTCTTTGTGTAATATCTGAAAAAATATTGACATTTAGTTGAATAGGATTAATACCTTCAAAAACAGTATCAATATTATTGGAAATAATGGATGTAATTTTTGATGCAATAGTATCATCAAAATCATATTTTATTTGTCTTACCTGACTTTTAGGGAATTCTCTCTTTATTCCATCAATTTTTGTATAGATTCCACCCAACTCTTCTGCACCTTGTCTAGTAGTACGGACCAAATAGTGTCTTAATCCGCTCCATATTCCTTCTAGTAAAGCTTGATCCCAATGTAATTTAGATCCTTGATTTTCAGCACGTTTAACTCTTTTTTGAACTTCACCTAACATATCAAAAAAATCCATAGGTTTTATTCTGCCTTGAGCATCACAGTAATCCACTGTGATGGACTTTAAGCTTCCCTTTGAAGCTAATTGCATTTGATGAGCAAAATCCATTAGAGAGTTATTTATTGGGGTTGCAGTCAGCATCAGTACCTTTGATTTCATATTGTTCATAAACCATTCAAGCAATTGAAGATATCTTGAACTACCGGAATTTCTTAAATTATGTGCTTCATCAATGACAAATAGATCAACATTAGCAAGTTTATCCCAATCAGATACTCTTTCTATTTCATCAGGATCTTGCATAGATATTATTTTATAATCACTATTGCGTAAACCCGAACTTGCTTCCACTAATCCAAATCTCTCATACAAATCATCAACCCATTGAGTTTTTAGCCCTGCAGGAGTAATCACTACTATACGTCTATAATTTTCTTCATCAATAAAGTGCTTAATAACTGCACCAGCTGTAATTGTTTTCCCTAAGCCAACAGAATCTGAGAGCATAGCGATACCCATTCTGTTTAGCTTATTAATAAGTAACTCAGCATTTCTTTTTTGGAAAGGATACAAAATATCTTCAGGATCAAGTGAAATATTATCTGCTTTTTCAATTTCATCTGGAAAAACTTCCATTAATGTTTTTATATATATATCATAAGGACCAAACGTCAAATTACCAACAGGACTATCCTCCACAATCTTCGAAAAGTCTCCTGTCCATTCTATTGCTTCTGGGTCATTCCACATCTCATTGAACCAAAATAGATGCCCAATAGCAGATTTAATGTTTCTAGGTTCCAGTTCAACAATAATCGAATCATCTTCGATTACATTTAGTTCTGCATTTTTAGATAATCCAGCGCTTGTAAAATTTGATGAACCAACAATTCCTATTGAATCATTATCTCCAATTTGACCGAAAATATAAGCTTTCGCATGAAGTCTTGGACTTCTAAAAATTTTGATCTCAATTTTCCCACTCTCAATTAATCTAAGAAGTTTAGATGCCGTAAGTCTAAGATTATCCAGTTCAGAATCACTTGCATTTTTCTCTAAATCAAAAGCAAAGTCATCGTCAGGAAATTGATAGATATTTTCTAGAACCTGTCTTCTATCAGCAATTGGTTCTTGCCCAATTAAGAGTCTAATTTTTTCATAACCGACTAAATAATCAATGATTTCTGATGTACCTGCTAAATCCCAATATCCAGATGCAATAGATAAATGTTTGTATTTTGGTGAAAGATCTCTCAAAACATCACTAAGTTTTAATCTTTTATTTTCAATTAATCTTTCATTTTTCATTTATTTACTCCTTCATAATTTTAAAAATTAACTTCATTCTAATTCATCATATTCGAGTATTATTTTACCATGTCAATAATCTTTTTCAAAACATCTTTTTTTATATCTTCTCGTATTATTGTTTTCACATCAAATAACTTATCCATATAGTAATGTGCAAGTGCAACAACCTAAATGTCTTGAATTAAATATTCATTTTCATTTCTATTTAATATAGACTTATAGTTAGAATATTCTCTTTTCCATAATTCAGTTGTTTTTAAATCTATTTGTAGATCTCCTCTATATATCTCATTAACAACTTCATATTGAAAAGCATGTCGCGATTCATGAAAACAAGCAACTTGCACTTCTATATTATTAACTATTTTTAACCATTGTTCATTAAAAGATATTATATTATCTTGGTCTTTATAAAGAGCGTTTACACCTCGATTGTTTATTTCTTCATTAGTAAAAAAACGCACTTCTGGCGTTCTTATCTGTAATATCTTTGATGCAAATTCAACGCCTTTTATAGCTTGTTCATAATTATCCATGAATATCCCCCATGAAATTAGATTAACAACTTAATTATAGCACATTTAAATATGTTTATAAATTGTAATTAAAGCCACAGAAGATCAATCTCTTACTGCAGCTTTTATTACAACATTAATATTCTAAAAAAATCAATTTAATCTTTCTATTTATAAATAATTCATCGTGTAGCTGGTATCCATCTTCCAAACAATGAAGTGTCATGAGCTGACATGGTTGTAGATGTATATGGTTCAGACAAGTAAATATCAGAATACCAGCCACTAAAAGTATAGCCTTCCAAAGTAGGTACTACTGTAATGTTTGCTCCAAAATCATAGGTGTAAGATTCAATGAGTTCTGACGTTACTGTAGCAATCTCTGTTGGTGTTGACTTATTTGCTATCATGTTATCACCAAGTTGCCCATCAAAATTTGATCCCCAAGTAAACACTCTACATGTTGAAGTGAGAGCTGAGGAATGAGCATATCCTAAATTGATGCTGATGATGCTTTCACCAACACCCAAATTAAACCGGCTGGTAATCTCTGTTGGGGTAGTTTTATCTATTGTTGTTCCATCGCCCAGTTGGCCAGCTCCATTATATCCCCATGTAAACACTCTGCCTGTTGAACTAAGGGCTGAGGAATGATAAAAACCTAAATTGATGCTGATGATAGTTTCACCTACACCTAAATTAAAACCGCTCGTAATCTCTGTCGGTGTATATTTGCGTATTGTAGTTC
>CAKMKH010000026.1 GCA_927441705.1 uncultured Acholeplasmataceae bacterium
GGAACTGTGGTAGGAATCTCCTATAAGCGTCAAGCGCTAAAAATATGAAACAAATCCACAGTACCTATTAAAATTATAACAAATGAAAGAAAGGAAGCTATATTCAGTATCTATCAAATGCTATATACTGAATATACAAGAGATATATATGAAAATAGCAGTCTTAACAGATTCAGGATCAAATTTATCACAAGAATTCATAAAAAAACATAAAAATTTATTTGTAATTCCACTGATGATTATCATCGATGGAAAAAGTTTTAGAGATCAACTAGAAATTAGTGCAGAAGAAATCTATAGTCAAATCGATGAAAAAACAATCACAACTTCTTTACCAGAAATATCAGATCTTAAAGACAACATAGAAAAAATCAAAAAAGATGGATATACCGATTTATTAGTTGTTAATATTTCATCAGGATTATCTGGAACTTTCAATGCTTTTAGAATTGAATTAGAACAAGTAGAAGGCATCAATGTAACTCAATATGATACAAAAACATTAGGTGCTGCTCAAGGCTATTTAGTAGAAGAGGCGATAGAACTAGTCAACAAAGGACAAACAGTTAAAGATGTTATAAAAGCACTGGATAAACAAAGATATGAAAACTCTGTTGCATATTATACAATTAATACGCTAAAGTATTTAAGAAGAGGCGGAAGAATTGGAAAAGTTGAAGGCACTATTGGAGATATCTTACATATTAAACCAGTTATAACAGTTAATGAAGAAGGTGTTTATGTAACAAGTGCTAAAGCATTTGGGCTAAAAAGATCTTTAATGAATATGAAGAATTTACTAATTGAGAAATTCGAACAATTAAAAATTGACTTAACTATTCATTTTGGAAATGATAAAGCAAAAGCTGAAGAGTTAGGTGATGCACTAAAAAGAGTTCTTAATATTAGAAATCTCACCATATCAGCATTAACTCCAGTTTTAGGTATCCATACCGGTCCTGAAATGTTTGCTTATGTTGCTAGAGTCGTAGAATAAAATAAATGGTCCTTTAAAATAGGTTGTGGTTTGTGAAAACTGACCTTTAAAAAGGATTGTGGTCAAAAATAGAATAGGTGCATATGAGTTTAAACTCAAATGCACCTTTTTTCTACCCTGAAAATGTATTATTTTTTGTATTTTATTGGTATATTTTGATTCATTGTAAACATTATTCTTCGTTTGAGACGATCAAAGTTCTTTATGCCATTAGCTGATTTAATCATTGTTTTTACTTTTGAATTCATCTTTTCAATCTTTCCATTAGATAATCTTTTATCATTAACTCGAATAAATGAGTTTTTGATTTCTAATCGCCATTTTAATAGTGTTTTACCGAAACTTCTAAAAGCTGGATGTTTAAAATTTCTAAATGATTTAATCATAAGATCTAACTCATCATCACAGCTCTCATAGCTGGCTGATTTATTAAATGTTCGATAAGCCTCTTTCAATTTGTAAGCTTCATATAAAAGATCATCAATGGATAATAAATAATGAAGTATGTCTTCTTTTCTCCAAGATGTATTGAGTTTTGGGATGTAGATAGGACCACTATAAATACCATCATAATCCCTTAAGAAAAAGTAGTGGAATTTCTTTAGCATATAGTAATAAATGTCATTAGTTTCCAAATGAGCTGTTTTAGTATTATGTTTACGCATGACTTCCAGTCTGATTTGTTTCATGGCTTCATTTAGTATCTTAATGACATGGAAAGAGTCTACTGCGACTAATGCATTTGGAAATGCGAGATTGATCACTTCTTTATAAGAATCCCACATATCTATAGTAAAGCCCTTAACTTGATCTCTTTCTTGTTTTGGAATTCTACTAAATTGAGATATCAGGTAATGTTTATGTCTTGTTACATAAACATCAATCACTTTGTTTTTTTCGAAATCAATCATCATACATGCATATTTGTATTTTGATTTCTGACTCAAATAAAATTCATCCATTGAAATATATGCTGGTAATCTTAATCTTTTAGGTTGTACATGAATATCAAATATATTGATGATACTTTGAACAGAAGTATGATAAAGGTTTGCTGCTGAAGTAAAAGTATGTGTATGATCCAATAAATGTTCTAAGATGATTGTTTTAGTGTACATGCTTATGGATTCATATGCAGATGAGAATGGATTAGGTTCATAATAAACATTTTGGCATGTCTTGCATTTATATCTTCTAGCTTTATAGACAATCGTACATTTTCCTATAGTTATTATGCTATGTGTGATATGCTTTGTTTGATAATCATGAACGTATTGATGATTTGATCCACACATCTGACAATGCTTATTCATATCTCTTTTTAATGTGATATACACATACAAATTTTGTCCGTCTTTTCTTAATGATATATCAGATACTAAGTGCTCAATGTATTCCAAATTCAAGAGTTCTATGATATCATGACTCATGAAGACCTCCTTTACATGTTATTTAGGGTAGTAACTAAATTGTATCATGTAATGAGGGCTTCTTTTTTAAACCATTAAGACCACAACCTATTTGAAAGCCTATCTTATACCACAAACATTTTTAAAGAACTAAAAAAAGAATTGTCTATCATCTTGATAGACTTTTTTTTTAATTTTATGTTGAATTTTTAAATTATAGGTTAAAATAAGGGTAGAAGGTGGTGAAGGATATGAGTGTATTCATCAAAGCTGCTCAAAATGATCTTGATTATGTAAAATTAAATATGACACATATAGAAATGGTAGATGAAAAGAAAAAAAGTTTATTACACTATGCAGTAACAGGAAGTGCAATGGATGTGATTACTTATCTTTTAAGCTTGGATATCAATGTGAATATGATTGATCAACATGGCGAGACACCTCTATTCGATGCTGCAAGAAAAGGAAAACTTCAAATTGCTAAAATGCTTATTTCTAAATTTGCACAAGTAAACGTTGAGAATAGGATGGGTGAGCTTCCTATTCATTTAGCTGCGTTTAAAGGTGAATTAGATATGATTAAACTCTTAATTGAATCAGGTGCATATCTGAATAAGACAACCCACGAAGATAGATATCCAGTACATTATTCAATATCAGGTGGTAAACATGAAGTTATTGATTATCTTTTAAAACAAAGTAAACAAAGTTATTTCTTAAAAGATGTTCATGGCAATACATTACTACATTATGCTACAAAGACGAGTAATGTAATTTTAATTGATATGTTGCTTAATCAAAATTTAAATCCAAATGCATTAAATGATCAATTTGAAACACCAATTTTTAATGCAGTAAGATTTGGCTCAATCGAAACTATAAGACTATTATTAGCAAGTGATGCTTATATTGACATTAAAAACAGAAGATTTGAATCTCCTGTTGATACAGCTTTAATTTATGATAAAAAAGATATTTTAGACTATATGAGTGATTATATGTTGTCACCTAAGTATGAACGTTTAAAAGAAAGACAAGCGCTTGCGATCGCTGTTTTAAACAGGGATCATACACATTTAAGAAAACTTATTGAAAATAGAGTTCCAATGAAAAAAGATAGATTAAATAAAACTGCGATGGATTACGCCAAAGAATATCATTTAAATCTATTTGTTGGCATGTTAAAAGAAGTTGAGATATAAAAAAAAGGCTTAGCCTTTTTTTTATTCTACTTGTACTTGTAACACTTTAAGTCCAACTTTTCTTAATTTTTCGATTTCATCTTTAGGTGCTTTTGAATCAGTGATTAAATAATCTAGGTCTGTAACTGATCCAGATAAGAAACTATGAGTTTTTCCTACTTTATTGGCACAAGCTAAAATAAAATTATAGTAACGAATCCATATATTTTGCATGCTAGACTAGAATTTATTTTGTGATCTTAGCAAAAAAATTCGAATCTACAATTAAAATTCATCGGATTGATAAACTTAAAAATATTACAAATATAGAATCACTAATATTCGTATTGTCACTAGGTTTTTATCTAAAATATGAACTAGAATATTAATATACTACCAATAACACTTACTAAATTCACTAGAATATGAACTGCGATTGGGGCAATAATATTTTTATTATTCTTAATATAAATATAACCGAATATTATACCCATTGTGAAATAACTTATACCATTAACTAATGCAGTTGCAAATGATGCCTCACCAGTTAAATGAATAGCACCAAAGATTAAGGATGAAACAACAAGTGCAATATTATGATTTCTAATTAATCCAAATATTGATTTTCTAAAAATAAGTTCTTCAACAATTGGTCCAATAATAACAGCTGATAAGACCATAAATACAACACCGTTAGAATTTAACATTCTAACAATAGTCATTTGATTAACTGATTCTGATACCGGAATATTCATTGCATTACTTAAAAGATTTGAAATGAAATTAGATAAATAGTTTCCAAGTAAAACATAAAGATAACCGATGATAATGATTGCAAACCATTGATTTTTAATAAGTTTGAATTTATTAAAATCATAAACAACATCATTTTTTAAGAACTTAAAGACAAATCCAAATAATATCAAATATAATACGAATTGATAGAATGCTAAATAAAATGTTGTTAAGTTTTGATATTGATAATCTATGATGTCAATATCGTTAGTTAAAATATAATTTGGTAAAACTTGCTCGTCGTGTTGATATCTTGTGATTTCATAAACTTGATTTTGATCCCAATAATCAATTTTTAGTTCGCTAATATCATAGATTAATAAAAAAGTTTGTTCATCGAATCCTGTTATTGTGCCATCGTCATCTTTAACCAACAAAAGGCTTTCTATATAAGGATTTGCAGTATTATAGATGATACTATAATTGTTATATGTCCATAAGGATTCAACATATCCCTTATAGGCTTCTTCATACTGATCAAAAGTAAATTCATCCATAAGTGCAATACCAGAAGGATCAGATGCGATTTCTTCTAAAATAACCTCATCTTTTTCATAAACCTTTATAGATCCTGGAATAAGCTGAATAAAAGATATTAAAACTGCATTTAAAAAAAACATGATTAAGACATATGACAAAATAGCCCTAATATAATTTTTAGTATCTTCTGGTTTTGGTGGTTCTTGTCTTTTTTTAATTTCTTCTTTAAATAAATCTTCGAATTCTATAATTTCTTTATGATTGTCCATTTTCTTCACCCAAAACTATTATATCTTAAAAAGCCTATATTTCATACGTTTGTGATAAAAAATGTGATAAGATATAAGTAAGCAATATGAAGAGGTGAACAACGTGAAAATCTTAATTGCAAGCCATAATAACCATAAGATAAAAGAAATAAAAGCTATATTTATGGGTACAAATGTTAAGCTTGTTTCTCTCGATGAATTTGATGATCATGATGATGTTGAAGAAACTGAGCATACATTTATAAAAAATGCAGTTATTAAAGCTAAATATTATGCTAAAAAATATAGAATGCCTGCTATCTCTGATGATTCGGGATTATGTGTAGATGCGCTAAATGGTAGACCAGGTGTCCATTCAAAAAGATATTCGAATGGTAATGATAACCAAAACAATCTTAAATTATTAAAAGAACTTGAAGGTATTTCTAATAGAAAAGCTCATTTCGTTTCTGTTGTTGTTATTTACTTTCCTGATTGCACATATAAAGCTTATGAAGGTATCGCACATGGAGAGATAGGTCATCATTTGAAAACATATGAAAATGCTTTTGGATATGATCCGTTATTTTATCCAGACGGATATGATCAAAATTATGCTGAGATAGGTGCTCAAATTAAAAATCAAATCTCACATCGAGCAAGAGCACTTCAAAAGTTGAAGGAGGATCTTGATGAAGTTATTAATCACGAGTGACGTCCATGGTTCAAAAGAAAGACTAGAAGAAGTCATTCGTAAACATAAAAACATAGATTATCATTTAAATGCAGGTGATATGTGCTTGGATCCACATGTTTATGAAAGATATCACATAATCACAGTTAAAGGGAATAATGACTTTTTTTCTAACGAACCATATGAGAGAATACTTGTTTTAGATGGTTTGAAAATTTTGATTACACATGGTCATAAAGAGCATGTAAAGTTTGGGTTAGAAAAATTATTACTTAAAGCACAATTAAAAGAAGTGGATTTGGTTATATTTGGCCATACCCATCAAAAATATATTAATCAAGACTCACAAATAACTATACTGAATCCAGGAGCGTTAGGTGACTATCATAAGAGTTATGCAATCTATGATGAGGGTCAAGTCACTTTTTATGAACTATGAAAGATGAACATGCTAAATTAACGCAGGAACAAGCGTCTAAAGCATTTAATGTATCTTTAGAAGAGGTTACTGTAAAACACAGATTATTAGGTGGAATGAGTCATTTGACTTATGTGATAGAAATTGATGGAGTTCTATATACATATCGTGTGATTGGAAAAGATGGAAATCTTTTTGTCAATCGCAAGTTTGAACTTGAAAATATGAAAAGAGTAGAGCCACTTGGTATCAATAACGAAACTGTTTATTTTGATGAAATATCAGGAGAAAAAGCTGCTAAATATGTAGAGGGAACGGTGTTATCAACTATAGATTATCATCCATATTTAGAAGATATAGCAAACCTTTTGAAAAAACTACATCATTCAGATATTGAACCTGCCTCAGATTATGGACTTATTGAAAGATTAGATCTATATGAAACATATACGAATAAACGATCAGATTTATATCTAGATTTAAAAGAAAAATGGATGAATATTTATTATAACGAAAGATTAGGCATGCCTAAAGTCTTTTGTCATAATGATGCTCAAAGATCAAATATTGTTATTGGCAAAGATCAAATATATTTACTAGATTGGGAATATGCTGGTTCAAATGAGTTTTATTATGATATCGCAAGTTTTGGTAATGTTAAATTTGAAGATGCTTTAGAACTATTAGATGTATATCTAGAGAAAAAGGCAACTAAAGCAGAACAAGATATGGTAAGATTTTACCGCATGTTTCAAGCCCTCCAGTGGCACCAGGTAGCAACTAGAAAAGCAATGATAGGCTTATCTGAAGTGCTTCATTTTGATTTTGATGCATTAGCTAAAAAGTATTTACTTTTAGCAGAAACTCTTTATAATGAAATTGTAAAAGGATGATTTGATGCGCTTAAATGATGTTTTAAAACTTCCAAAGCAGCCACATAGTTTATCGATTATTAAAGATTTTTTAAATCAATCCCTAACACATCTTGACTATCAAGCTGCGTATAACTATTATTTTGAGATCGCTATTGAGCTATCTCTTTTTGACCTTGTCTATGATGAGGGAAAAGATATATTAAATGAAATCAAATCTCAAACTGAGACACTATATCAAGAAAAGTTATTAAAACACATGATCGATGCTTCAATTCATTTAAATCATTTAGATGAAGCTAAAAAATATATTGAAAAAAGAAAAGATGCATTACCTGTTATTAAACAATACATTGGTATATTAGATGATATCGAGTTAAAAAAAGCACTACAAGAGCCATATTTAGAAGATCTACATAAAGTTATGCAAGATCTGATTCCGGATGATGTAAAAATTTATTGTTTAGAAGAACTTTTTCATATATATCAAAATGATCATCAGTATGAGCTTGCATTAAAATATTTACATGAGCTTTATAATTATGATTTAATGAGTAAATATTTTGTTGATGAATTGACACTTCTTATTGAACTAAAAAGGCTAGATGAAGCTAAAAGTAAGGCCTATGATTTTCATAGAAAACACCCTCAAGATGTCGATGTTACTCTTAAGCTTATAGAAATATATATTAAACTAGAGGATTACCACAAAGCATCTATTTTGGAAGCTGAATATGAGACAATCATTGATGAGCAGTCTGATGGCTATCGGATTAAAGCCTATGAGTTAATTATTGACTTATATAAAAAACTTGACAATAAACCATCAGTTGATTTATATCAATCAAAACTTAAGAGAATTAGCAAATCTGTTGATAAAAAAATAAAACAAGAAGCTTCAAAAAAAGATGAAAATCAAAGTGATATTGTAGTTATTGAGAAAAAAGAACAAAAAAGAGTTCAATCAACACAAATACTAAAATATATTGAAATGAGTCATGATATTTTGCAATACTCTCATTTAATTGACGAAAAATTAATGATTAGAGAGTTTTTTAGATTATTCTTTATTCACTTAGATCAATATGTTAAGCCTAAAGAATATGTAGTCTACTTAGATCAAGAAGAACCTAATTTTTTCTTATATAAAAAAGAAAGATTATATGACAAAACTATTTTAGAATCAGAAATCATAGATACACTTTGCGAGCATATACTTCACACAGGTGATGAAGTTTATGAGCACACAAAGACTATAAAATGGTCTAAAAACATCATCACTCAAAGAGATTATGAAGATGATATAACCTTTATATATGCTTTTCCTATTTTTGATTTAGGTGTTTTTATCATCCATTTAGATGAAGAACTAAAAGATCCTGCAACATATTATGATTTATATAAACTAGTATCGGCAATTCTTTTTACAAGACTTATAGATGAGAAGAGAATAAAAAATATTAAAATAGAAAATAAGTTCTATAAAAATGTCTTAAATTCACCAATTATATGTTATCGTGAACTTACAGAAGCAAGGTCAATCTATAACGAACCAGCAATCAAATTGTTTCATATCGACAAACATCATCACCTAGAATTATTCTTAAGAGATATGTCGTATGAGTATGTACGTACATATAAAGATATTATTTCCTATTTATTTGTTCATCCTAATGAAGAAAAACATATAGCATATACTTATCAAGAAAAGCACATCTTAGAAAAACTATATAGTATCAAAGTGAAAGATGAGGTTTTAATTATGAGTTTATTTTTTGACCAAACACATGATGTTGCTGAAACAAAAGCATTAGTTGATCAAGCAACCATGGATCAAGAAACCAATTTAGAAAACTTATATGCCCTTAATAAGGTTATTAATGAATATTTAGAGGATAAGGTAAGTTTGTTTTTAATAGAACTTGATCAAGGGTTAAAACATATTTATGGTAGTGATCAAATGCTTAGATATTTTAAAGAATTTGGACAAGTTACCAAGAAGTTTTTTAATGAAGGACACATTTATCGCTTTGATTTTAACCAATTGTTTGTAGTGATGCCTTTTAATGACATTAGAACAACTTCTAAAGTCATTAAAGACTATTACAAGCATATAGAAACATATGAATCAAAAGTGCTTCCTTATGAAAAATTTAACGCTTATATGGGAGTGATTAGATATCCTGTGGTCACGGTTGAAAAAGATAAAGATAAATTATTTAAATTTTTGGATATCGCAGTCGAAAAAGCTAAAAGAGAAGATGATGAGAAATTTTCATACTTTGTTTATCGCGATTATGAAGATGAACTTTTTGAACAACAAGTCATGGATCATCTAAATGTAGCTATAGAAACGAAGAATGTTGGCCTTGTCTTTAATCAAATGATTGATATCAAGAAAAATATCGTTTGGCAATATGAAAGTGAAATCATTTTGACAAATTTAGCAATTGATGGAAAGTATTTATTAAAAGTCGCAGAAAAGCGTAATCGACTAGTTGATTTAGAACATTTCCATATTGAACAAGTATGTGCATTTTTAGTTGAATTAGAAAAACAAACAGAAAGACTTATTAAAATAACAATTCCTATTTCTAAACAGACTTTTTTAGATCCAAGGTTTAATTCATTTTTATTGGGTACATTAAAAAAACATGGTATACCTTATGAATTTGTAAGATTGAAATGTGATATGGACTTGCGTCCAAATCACTATGCAACACAAATTCAAGAGCTTATTGACCATGGGATTAGTTTAGACACAACATCAGTTAACATGGCTTTAAATTACCCTTTTCATGCACTACATGTAGATATGAAAAAAGATAGCATTAAATGGCAAAGTTATATCAGTCAAATGAAAAATTTACTTGAAACGTATCATATGGCAGTTGTCATTAGACAAGTGAAAACTAAAGATCAAAAAGATATGTTAGACAGATTAGGTATTCAATATATTGAAGGAAATTTATATAAAGAATTACCAGCACCTGTTCTTCTTAGAAAGATAAAGGATTCATTATGAGCTTAGAAAAATTGAAGATGTATATAGATCAATTAGATAAGGGTAAAAATGATAGTCATTCTATAAGAGCAATGAGTTCTTATGACATGATAAAAAATACAGATTTAATGATTAAAAGGTATTGTGAACAAGATCAAAGTGATCAAGGTTCTATTTTACTAGATGTGTTTGGTTTGTTACAAGGGCTTTTTGTTGCCATTGATGCACTCTATGATTTGGCAATAGGATTAACTCAATATAAATATCATATTAATATCAATCAAAACCCAGTATTGCATGAACTTAAATATATTAGAAATGATATCGTGGGTCATCCTACACATAGAACTTATCATCAAGGTGGTATGGGATTTTCAATTTTGAAACCTAATATGATTAGTAAAGAAAAAATCGTTTATCAAACATATATTTATCAAAAAAATCATATGGAAATCAAAGAAAAAGAAGTTATCTTCAAACCATTGTTAGAAAACTATCAAAGTGAAAAAGAGATCATATTAAAGAATATTTATCAATATTTAATCCATAGCGAAACTAAAACAAATATTCCAGAAAAATTATTTAATTTATATGAAACTTTAAATCTTGATATTCTTAATGAAGTAGAAAAAGAATTTAGAAAAACTTATGAGTTAGAAGAAAATTCTAATCATAGATTTTTCTGGAGAGCAAACCTACTTAGAACATTAATTAATTGGCATGAGCAAGATGATGATTTAAATCAACTGATTATGTATATGTCGAAAGTTCAAGTATCAAAAATGTATGATATGGCACTAGATATGGAACATAGAACTGGCGCTGATCTATATACTGAAATACCAACAGTTTTATCTAAATTTTATAAATTTATGAGAAGAAATGAAAAAGATGCATTGAAATTGCTCTCATATATTCACGATTTTGATCATCCACTACATCATGGAGATTTATTGGCACTGATGATGTTGATGCCACCAAAAGATGTGAATAAAATTCTTATGTATATCAGAAAAGAAACAAGTGAAGAAAAAGTTTTTTTAATTGGATCTGCACTTAGAGCATATCGACCTAAAAATTAGATAAAAATTTTTTAAATATGATATAATAGTTTGGTAGAGGTGATTTTTATGGCATGGAGCAATGAAACATACTTAATTGGTGAAAAAGTTAAAGTTGAAGGCGAAAAAGGATTTGGTGTAATTACACGTATTGATATTGAACGTGGGCTTATTTACGTTCTATTTAGAAGAATGCGCGAAGAAGCATTCCCATATCCAGAAGCTATTGACCAACATATTTTAAAACCAGAGGTACATCAAAAATAAGCACATTTGTGTTTATTTTTTTATTAAGTTTATGAAAAAATTCATCTTATTTTGGAAAACATTTTTTATTATGGTTTGGGAAGTTATTAGAACTATGAAAACATTTAGAGGCATGATATCACTTTTTATAGCTTATATGATTTTTCATGGCTGGGCACTATTGTTTTTTATAGTAGGTACATTTAGCGCTAATGCATGGCTTATTACAATAGGCACTGCCGTCATTTTATTCTGGATTGGTCCAGGTACGCCAGTGATACCTTTGATTCTTATTACAGCTTTAATCATTCAACGATATGTTTTTTTTGATTCTACCAATCAAATGAGCATTAAGAACAAGTGGAGGGAGATTAATGATAAAAACAAGAGCCAGTAAAACAACAAAAACTGAAAAAATAGTCTTCTTCTCAGTCATTTCTTTAATGGTTTTATCTTTTCTTTGGGCATTTGGGAATATTTTTTTTGCTCCACTGGAATATACTACTGAAGTAACATTAATAAAAAACGACTATATACTTATGACAACTGAGTCAATTGCGGCAATCTTTGTACTATTATTACCGACAATTTTAGAAAAAAAATGGAAGTATGACATACCATCTAAGATGCACATCTTTGTGATTTTATTTTTGTTTGCAGCAGTATTCTTAGGGGAATTTAGAAGATTTCATTTTTTAGTCCCACATTGGGATAAAATGTTACATGTCGTATCAGGTGCATTTTTAGCATCTTTAGGATTTTCAATCATACAGACCTTAAATGACCATGATATTATTTACATGAACCCTTTTTTCGTTGCAATTTTTAGTTTTTCGTTTGCAATTATGATTGGCACAATGTGGGAATTATATGAATATGCTTGGGATGTGTCATTTAATTTGAATATGATGAAATATATGGATGAGTTTGGTAATCCATATGTTGGCCTAGCAGCATTAAAAGATACAATGGGAGACTTATTTGTTGATGCCATTGGTGCATTTTTTATGAGTGTTATTGGTTATGTTGCAGTCAAATTGGATAGACTTTGGATACATGATTTTATTATTTATAGACAAAGCTATCCAGTAAATAAAAAATAACTATTCATGAATGAAAATTCATGTTAAAATAATATATATAAACGTCTATCGGGAGGCAATTAAATGATATTTCAGGAATTTAGAGTTAAAAATTTAATATTGAAAAATAGAACAGTTATGGCACCGATGTGTATGTATCAAAGTGACGGTATGGGCATGGTCAAAGATTTTCATGTCACACATTATGGAACAAGAGCTATTGGTGGTGTCGGACTTATCATACAAGAAGCAACAGCTATTCATCCAGATGGAAGAATCTCATTAGAAGATTTAGGTATTTGGAATGACGAGCACGTTAAAGGATTAAAGCGTATTGTTGATACAATTCATGAAAATGGATCTTTAGCAGGCATTCAGCTTAATCATGCAGGCAGAAAAGCTCAAGTGAAAAATCCGGTTGCGCCAAGTGCTATTGCATATAGTGATAAATATAAAGTTCCAAAAGAAATGACTCTAGAAGATATTCATCAAGTTATTTCTCAATTTAGAGAATCCGCAAGACGCGCTGATGAAGCAGGATATGATTTAATAGAATTACATGCAGCTCACGGCTATTTATTATGCGAATTTGTATCACCAAACACAAATTTAAGAAAAGATGAATATGGTGATCGTAAAAAAATGTTGACTGATGTTGTAAAAGCAGTTAGAGAAGTTTGGCCAAAAGAAAAAGCACTAGCTATAAGAATAAGTGCTTATGAATATACAAAACAAACTGTAACACCAGAATGGTTTTCAGAATTATTTAATGAAATTAAACATTTAGGTGTAGAAATTATTGATGTATCAAGTGGCGGAAATGTTCCAGTACAAGATATTACATTATTTCCAGGGTATCAACTAGATTTCGCTAAAACAATTAGAGCAAAAACTGATTTGGTGACTATTGGAGGAGGATTAGTTGATAATTTACAACTTGCTGATTATGCTATATCAGATGGACTATGTGATTTAATATTTTTTGGTAGATTATTACTAAGAGATCCATATCATATTATTAATCAGCAAGTTGTAAATTATCAACTAGATTTCGCTAAAACAATTAGAGCAAAAACTGATTTGGTGACTATTGGAGGAGGATTAGTTGATACCCTGGAAATAATGTAATATCTTGTACTGGAACATTTCCGCCACTTGATACATCAATAATTTCTCCAATTACTTATTAATTTCAATTCCAGTATGGTGCGATTGAAATTAGGATCAGCCATTAATGAGATAGGTGCTTCATCCCTTCAATCGCACCATACTGGAATTGAAATACGCTATGAAGGGCAGGCACCTGGGCAAAAAAAACCTTCAATCGCACCATACTGGAATTGAAATGTATGATCGTTATTCCATGTAAGCTCTGATACTCTCCTTCAATCGCACCATACTGGAATTGAAATT
>CAKMKH010000027.1 GCA_927441705.1 uncultured Acholeplasmataceae bacterium
GTACAAGAATCAAATGAATACACGCGTTATAAAAGAAAAACGAGCATAATTAGCTCGAGTTTTTCTTAAGTAATACTCATTAACCTTGACATCAACAACTAAATTTACTACAATTTTTAATGGAGGCGATTATTATGTCAAAGACAAAAAAATTTAAAACCGAATCACAAAAGTTATTGCATTTGATGACTCATTCAATTTATACGCAAAAAGAAATATTCTTGAGGGAACTCATTTCAAATTCTAGTGATGCAATAGATAAAAGACATTATGTATCACTTACTGATGAGAAAGTAGATTCTGATACATATGAAATTTGGATTGAACCTAATAAAGAAGAAAGAACACTTACAATAAGTGATAATGGTATCGGATTTACTGAAGAAGAATTGATTGAGAATTTAGGCACAATAGCACAAAGTGGATCTAAACAATTTTTAGAAAAGTTAGAAAAAGAAGAAGTTGATATCATTGGTCAGTTTGGTGTTGGATTTTATTCAGCATTCATGGTATCAGATAAAGTAGAAGTTTACACAAAAAGTCCATATTCAAAAACTGGATATAAGTGGTCTTCTAATGGTGAATCATCTTATGTGATTGATGAATTTGATAAAAACGATGTTGGGACTAAAATTGTACTTTATCTTCACGAAGACGATAAAGAAAACGAAGAAGATTATTCGACATATCTAGAAACGTATACGATACGTTCACTTGTTAAAAAGTATAGCGATTATGTGAGATATCCTATCAATATCATGGTTGAAAATGGCGATGATAAAGAAAGTAAGCTAGAAAAAGAAACTCTTAATCAAATGATTCCTATTTGGAAACGTCAAAAATCTGATATTAAAGACGAAGAAATGAATGATTTCTATAAACATCAATTTGGTGATTATGAAGAACCTTTAAAAGTTATTCATACTAAAGTAGAAGGTCTATTAACATATACAGCATTGTTGTTTATTCCTAAAAAACCTGCATATGACTTCTATAGTGAAAAATATGAAAAAGGGTTACAACTGTATTCTAAAGGTGTATTCATTCAAGATAAAAACAAAGATTTAATACCTGATCATTTTAAGTTTATTAAAGGTTTAGTTGATTCAGCTGATTTGTCACTCAATATTTCTCGTGAATTATTACAACAAAATAGACAAGTTAAAATGATTGCATCTCACTTAGAAAAAAAGATTAAGAGTGAGTTAGAAAATATGCTCAAAAACGAAAGAGAAAAATATGTTGAGTTCTATGAAGCATATAAGAATAACTTAAAATATGGTGTTTACGATCAATTTGGTATTCACAAAGAAACTCTAAAAGATTTAATTATGTTTAAGACATCTCAATCAGATGACTATATTACATTTAAAGAGTATATCGATAGAAAACCAGAAAGCCAAAAAGCTATATATTATGCAACTGGTAAATCAAAGCAAAGTATTTTAAATCTTCCACAAATGGATGTTATGAAGGAAAATGGATCAGAAGTCTTACTATTTACTGATGAGATTGATGAGTTTATGATTCAGATTTTAAATAATTACGATGAGATTCCTTTTAAATCAATACAACAAGGTGAAGCTGATTTTGTTGATGATACAAAGAAAGAAGATTTGAAAACTAAAGAAAAAGAATTTAAGGATGTTCTTAAAGCAATTAAGAAAACTTTAAAAGATAAAGTTAAAGATGTTAAGTTAACAGCTAGATTAAAAGATTCTCCAGTATGCTTAGTTTCTGGTGAAGGGTTGAGTTTAGAGATGGAAAAGATTTTAAAATCGATGCCAAACCAACAAGAAATAAAAGCGGAAAGAATTTTGGAAATTAATCCTGATCACGATTTATTTAAAGCGATACAAAGTGTTTATGAAAAAGATAGCTCGAAAATAGACGAATATGCATCTTTGTTGTATCATCAAGCGTTATTAATCGAAGGACTCCCAATAGAAGACCCGACAGAGTTTTCTAATAATTTAGTTAAACTTATGATTGATTCATCTAAATAAAAATAAAAAAGTGAAGCTGTTTGGATAACCCAAACAAAACTTCACTTTTTATTTTTGATCATATCTATAAAATATTTGTGTATTGTTAAATCTTTTGTGAGCTCTGGATGAAAAGCAGTACCTAATATATTATGTTGTCTTGCTGCTACTATTTTTTCGTTTACAATTGATAAGATTTCTACATCTTTTCCAACTGATTCAATATAAGGTGCTCTAATAAATGTCATTGGTACTTTGATAGTGTTAAACAAGTCGTGAGTGATAAAACTTGAGAGTTGTCTTCCATAAGCATTTCTTGTAACTTTAACATCCATGACTTTCAAAAAACCATGATCTTGGCCAGTAACTTCATTCGCAAGTAATATAAGACCGGCACATGTTCCAAATACAGGTAAACCGTTTTCGATTTGATTTTTTAATTCATCAAACATGTCTAGTTCTACAAGTAGTTTGTACATTGCGGTTGATTCACCACCAGGCATAATCAAACCAGTTTTATTTTTAAGTAAATCATTTTTGTTTCTAATATAAAAGGAATTTACCTTTAAGAAATCAAGTTTATGCTTGTGTTCTATGAAAGCGCCTTGTAGTGCTAAGATGCCAATGTTCATTAGATGCCTCTTTGACTCATGATTAGTTTAATTTCATCTTCATTAATTCCAACCATAGCTTCACCTAAATCTTCAGAAACTTCCGCAAGTATTTTAGGGTTGTTATAATTAGTGACAGCTTTGACAATCGCTTCAGCGCGCTTTTTCGGATTATCTGATTTGAATATACCAGATCCAACAAATACACCTTCTGCACCTAATTGCATCATAAGAGAAGCATCAGCAGGTGTTGCTATACCTCCAGCTGCAAAATTAACTACTGGTAATTTTTTGTGTTCATGAACATATTGAATTAAGTCTAGTGAAACACCCATTGTTTTTTGTAATACAAAGAGTTCATCTTTTCTGAGTGCTGCAATTTCTGCAATCTCTTTTTGAATAAGTCGCATGTGTCTTACAGCTTGAATTATATCGCCAGTACCTGGTTCACCTTTTGTTCTAATCATAGAAGCACCTTCAGAAATTCTTCTTAAGGCTTCAGATAAGTTTTTAGCACCACATACAAAAGGAGCCTTAAATTCATGCTTGTTAATGTGATAAGAATCATCAGCGGGTGATAAAACTTCTGATTCATCTATATAATCGATTTCTAAAGCTTCTAGAATTTGAGCTTCTGCAAAATGACCAATTCTAACCTTTGCCATCACAGGAATTGAAACTGCCTTTTGAATATCTTTAATAAGTTTTGGATCGCTCATTCTTGAAATACCACCAGCTGCTCTTATGTCTGCAGGTATTCTTTCTAAAGCCATAACAGCTACTGCACCAGCAGCTTCAGCGATTTTTGCTTGATCGGGTGTAGAAACATCCATGATCACGCCACCTTTTAGCATTTGTGCTAACTCTTTGTTTAATTGATATCTTTTTTTATCCATTTTATATACCTCCGTTTATTTATATACGTAAATAGTATATAATATAAACTGGTATAGTTAAATAACCAGATTATATCAAAAACTATATACCAGATGAGGTGTTTCATGAAATCAAGTAGAGTTTATTTATATGAAGAGGTTTACGAACACTTAAAAAATCTTATAGAAAAAGATATATTAAATGAAAATGAGAAAATGCCTTCAAAAAGAAGACTTGCAGATAACTTTAATATCAGCCCTTTAACTGTTGAAAAAGCTTATGCTCAACTTATTGATGAAGGCTATGTTTATACTGTCGAAAAAAAAGGCTATTTTGTCAATAAAAAAGTAGTCATTTTTAGACCATCATTTCAAGTGAAACAAGAAACTTATAAAGGTAAAGAAAAACAAACATATGCATTTGATTTCAGTACTGGGAAAGTAGATACTACATTTTTTCCTCATCAAACATGGGCTAAACTCGCTAGAGAAGTATTGTCAGAACAACACCACCAGATGTTAAATGATATAGATCCGATGGGGTTGTTGGAATTAAGAGAAGAGATTGCGAAACATATTGAGATATACAGAGGTATAGATATTGAACCTAAACAGATTTTTATAGGATCAAGTAGTACTCAACTTTTGAATCTTTTGATAGAAATTTTAGGAAGACAGAAAGTATATAGTATTGAAGATCCAACATATCCTAAAATTTATCACTTGTTTAAGACTCTAGATATTAAAACTAATTTGATTGAAGTTGATGAGATGGGATTAAATGTTGCTCAACTGATAAAGACACATACAGATATCGTTCATGTTGTTCCATCGCATCAATATCCGACTGGTGTGATGATGACGATTCAAAGACGAAAAGAACTTTTAAACTGGGCTTATCAATCGAAAGATAGATATATTATTGAAGATGACTATGACAGCGAATTTAAATATCAAGGAAAACCTACAGAAGCACTTAGAGGTCTAGATGAATTAGACAAAGTTATTTATATGAATACTTTTTCTAAATCTTTAGCACCTTCATTTAGAGTAGCATACTTAGTTTTACCAAAAAATTTATTAAACGATTTTATGAAAATTTCAAGTTATCATAGATGCACAGTGCCAAACTTTGAACAATATATACTGTATAAGTTCATGCATAAAGAATATTTTTCAAGACACTTACATCGCATGATGAAGGTTTACAAACAAAAGTTAGAGTTATGTCTTACTCTCACAAAGCCTTACAAACATATTCAGTTAAAGCATTATGAAGCTGGCTTGCATTTTATTTTATCTTTCGAACCCAAAATTTCTGAAGAAGCATTTATATCTATATGTGAAAAAAATGATATATATGTTCAAAGTATTTCTAGGTTTAAACATAAAAAAGATAAAATATATAAGGGCATTGACTTAGTTATTGGATATTCAGGACTGAGTCTAGATGATTTAAAACAGGGGTATCAAAAATTACTAAACATTATTAACGATTATGTGTAAGCATGTTATTTATAATTTTCATAAGCATAAAATCAAAATGATAATTCATTTAGTGCTAAAATATGAGTATCAATTAAAGGATGTGAAAGCATGTTAGATTTAAAAAATATTAAAAAAGATTATATTTTAGCTGGGAAACCTTTCCCAGCATTAAAAGGTGTTGACTTAAATTTTAAAGATAATGAATTTGTTTCAATCTTAGGTCCGTCTGGATGTGGGAAAACAACACTACTTAATCTGATTGGAGGACTTGATCGTTATACATCAGGTGATTTACTCATTGAAGGTAAATCAACTAAAGATTTTAAAGATCAAGATTGGGATGCATATAGAAATGCTACCATTGGCTTTGTTTTTCAAACTTACAACCTGATTAACCACTTATCTGTTTTAGATAATGTAGAAATGTCTTTAAGATTATCAGGTGTATCTGCAAAAGAGAGAAAAGAGCGCGCAACAAAGGTTTTAGTAGATGTTGGATTAATAGATCATCTTAATAAGCGTCCAAACCAGTTATCAGGTGGACAGATGCAAAGAGTTGCGATAGCTAGAGCACTTGTAAACAATCCAAAGATATTATTGGCTGATGAACCAACTGGTGCACTTGATAGTGAAACAAGTAAGCAAATCATGGAACTTATAAAAGTTATATCCAAAGATCGATTAGTTATTATGGTTACGCATAATTCTGAAATTGCTGAAGCATATAGTGATCGGATTGTACATTTATTAGATGGACTTGTTACAGATGATTCTAGACCAAGTCAATCAGTTAATGATGAGAAAAAAGAGAAACTAATCAATCAAAAAACTTCTATGAGCTATCTTACTGCAATCCAAACAAGTTTTAAAAACTTACTAACTAAAAAAGGTAGAACAATTATTACTGCAATTGCAGGAAGCATTGGGATTATTGGTATTGCTCTCGTTTTAGCGATTTCGAATGGAATGACTACATATACTAACAATATTCAATCAGATGCATTAGCTGGCTTTCCAATTACGATAGATCAAGTTGTAGTAGCTTTCGGCCCACCGGAAGAAGTAACCAATCCTAGACCTGATCTAGAATTCATAGATGAAGATATTTTTTATCCTTATGATCAAACATCAAGTTTGACTCAACATCAAAATATTATTACAGATGAATTTGTAGAATATTTAAAGGATATGGATGAGGACTTGTATAATTCAATCTCCTATACTCGAGGACTTATGCTGCAATTAGTGAATCTTTCAGATAATGGTTCATATATTAGAGTTCAAACTTCTAGTTCTGGTGGTTCATTTTTTGGTGGTGGTTCATATTTTAACGAGCTACCTAATAATCAAACATTTATAGAATCACAGTATGATATTTTATATGGCGAGTATCCTTCTAGTTATAATCAAGTAGTTCTTATTGTAGATGATAGAAATAGAACAGATATAACTTTATTAGAAAATTTAGGTATCAATATAGAAGATGATTACAAGTCTATAGATCTTATAGGTAGAACATTTAAGAGTGTTTTAAATAATGTTTATTATAATGAGATAAATGGGATTTTTATTCCTAATACAGATTATGAACAAATGTATCTTGATGAATCATCAATTACTTTAACGATTTCTGGTATCTTAAGAGTTAAAGAAGAAGCATCTTCAGAAATCTTAGATACAGGCATTGGATACACATCTGAATTAACAGATTACTTGCTTGATATTGAAATAAATTCTGATGTAGTTAGAGCTCAAAAAGAAAATACGAGTGTTAATGTCTTAACTGGATTACCATTTAATAATCAAATCACATATGATCAAGTAATGAGAACGATTGGTGGAAATCAAATACCAGTTGCAGCTCAAATATATCCTGTATCTTTCGAATACAAAGATGACATAAAAGAATATATAGATTTATATAATGAGGGCAGAGATGAAGTTGATCAAATTATATATACAGATTTAGCAGATCAAATATCTTCAACTATATCATCATTAATCAATACGATTACGATCATTTTAGCAGCATTTGCAGCTATATCACTTGTCGTATCATCTGTTATGATAGGCATCATTACGTATGTATCAGTTGTTGAAAGAACTAAAGAAATTGGGATTATGCGTAGTCTTGGTGCTAGAAAGAAAGACATTTCTAGAATATTTAATGCGGAAACTCTACTCATTGGTTTTACTGCAGGAGTATTTGGAATTTCAATAGCATATTTACTAATCATTCCAATTAATATTATTGTGGAAAGATTTGTAGATGTTGCAAACTTTGCATCGTTGTTACCAACACATGCGTTGTATTTGATTGTGTTATCGACATTATTAACATTAGTAGCTGGATTATTCCCAAGTAGAATTGCAGCTAAGAGAGATCCTGTTGTAGCGTTAAGAACTGAATAAAACTTTTAAAAAAGAGTCATTCATTTGAATGGCTCTTTTTCTTTATAAATTTATTGAAATTAATTAATTTGTATAAATGTCGTTATCATCGACATCATCCATATCGATGATGATTCTATCATCATATCTATTTGTTTGTGTGTGACTTTGATAACGCTCTTTACTGTTAGGCAAATCAGGTATTAATAAATAAGTCAATACGATTCCGGCGACTAATCCACCTATGTGACCCCAAGTACTTATAACACTACCTAAGGCGAAAGTAAAAATAATATTAATAAGCGATATCATTCGAATAGATCTAATACCATAAGGTGAAAACCAATTTGGTTTTAAGAATGTTAATATCAGTAAACCGCCCATAATACCGTATAATGCACCACTTGCTCCAATAGTCACGATATTTGGATCACTAAATAACCAAACAGCTACTGATGAACCAAGACCACTTAACATATAGATGATTGCATATCTTGTGCTACCGAGAAGTTTTTCTGTAAAACCACCCAAGAAATACAGGAAATATGAATTCATTAAAAAATGGAATAACCCACCATGTAAAAACATGGCTACTAGTAATCGATAATATTCTTTGTCTTCAGTGACTAAGCGCGGTAACAATCCACCATTACTTGTTAATGACTCTGCAGAAAAACCACCGTTAAATAAGACAACGAAAAACATAATAGTATTTAATAAAAGTAACACAAAAGTTACTGGATGTTTTTTATAATATAATTTCATACGATCTTCAAATCTCATGTGAATCACCTCTCAATAAGAGTTTACATGAAATATGTTAAAAGATAAAGATATATGATAATTATGGTATTTCGTGGAAAAATTCAAAATAGTTGCATATATCATTATGTTTTGATATAATTTTTTTGACTCCGACCGAACGGTCGGTCGGTAAAATCAAACAAGGAGCTTTTTATGAGCAATTATAGTGTAAAAAAACCAATTACAGTATTGATGGGTGTTTTGATTATCATCGTATTAGGTGTATATTCATTAACAAAACTTCCATTAACATTATTTCCAGATATTAACCTACCATTTGTTGTAACAGTGACAACTTATCCAGGTGAAAATCCAGAGACTTTAGAAAGAGAAGTAACAGATAAGATTGAATCAAGTGTTGCAACAATTGGAAACTTTGAAGAAGTAGATTCCATGAGTTATGAAAACTTCGCAGTTTCAATTATTACATTTGCAGATGGTACTAACATGGATAGTGTCGTTATTGAAATGAGAGAAAATTTAAATAACATTTCATTTGCAGAAGATGTAGGAAACACCCGTATTCTTCGTATATCTCCAGATATGTTACCTGTGATGACAGTAACATTATTTAAAACATATGATGAAGATTTAACAGACGAAGAGATTTTAATTAGAAATACCGAATGGATAGAGACAGATATTATCACTGATCTAAATAGTATTGAAGGTGTTGCTGATGTTTCAATTTCTGGTTCAGCTGATGTCGTTTTACAAGTTAGACTAGATGATGACTTGCTAACCACATATGGCATTACTCAAACTGATGTATTATCCATAATAGAAGAACAAAATATTGGTGGATTAGTGGGTGTCGCACTAGATGAAGGCGAGATTAGAATGCTTTATTTAGGCAATCAGCCACAAACTCTTGATGAAATTAAAAATTTAGCGATTACGCATGATGGTCTAAATGTTATTAGACTATCAGATTTAGCAATTGATAATGGTATTAAATATATTGATTCATCAGAAGAAAGTTATTCGAAAATTAATGGTGAACAAGGAATTCAAATATCATTTCAAAAACAAAATGATATTGGGATTACTGATGTCACTGAAAATATTTTAGCGGCATTAGATCGAATCATTGAAGAAAATCCTGATGCAGAATATATGGTTCTTCTTGATCAAGGGGAATATATTAATACTTCAATTAGTTCTGTAGTACAAAATATTATTGTTGGTGGTATTTTAGCGATACTTATCTTGTTTGTTTTCTTAAAAGATATTAAACCAACACTAATCATTGGACTTGCTATACCAATTTCAGTGGTTGCAACATTTATGTTTATGTATTTCTCAAATGTGACACTAAATTTAGTATCTATGGGTGGGCTTGCTCTAGCAATAGGTATGCTTGTTGATAATGCAGTTGTAGTAATTGAGAATATATATAGAATGATAGGTGAAGGTAAATCTAAAAGAGAAGCTGCAGTTGAAGGTTCTAAGCAAGTTGCTGGAGCTATAACAGCTTCAACACTGACAACAGTTGCTGTATTTTTACCATTAGTGTTTGTTGAAGGTTTGATTAGTGATGTTTTCATGTCAATGGCCTTAACGATTGCATTTTCATTAGGTGCAAGCTTAATAATTGCTCTATCTGTTGTTCCATCTATGAGTGCAAAACTCTTAAATGATCAAAAACATGTCAAAGAAGGCAAAGTTATTCATAAGCTTAAATCATGGTATGAATCTTCTGTATTATTTACAATTAAGCATAAAGCATTAACGATTGCGTTTGTATTAATCTTACTTGGAGGGTCATTCTTCTTAGTATATCAAAAAGGTTTTATTTTACTACCAGAATCAGATGAAGGTAGTATTGAAATAACGATAGAGACACAAAGCTTAACATCATTTACAAGTAAAGCAGATTTAGCAGATGCACTTACAGTAGAGTTTTTAGATATAGAAGATATTGATACTATTGCTGTCAGTATTGGAAGTAGCGGATCTGGCATGCAAATGATGAGTATGTTTGGATCAAGCAGTGGAATCAATTTTTCAATCAATCTTAAAGATAATAGAAAATCATCTACGATTGAAAATGAAGAACTTATTTTAGATATACTAGAAACATTTGATTATAATCAAATTGATAACATGACAAATGCAGACATATTAGAATTTAATGTACAAGCTCAAAATTCTGCTGGGGCTCTTACAGGTAATCAAGGAATCGCTATAAAAGTGAGTGGATATGATTTATCAACACTTGAAAATATCGCAAACGATCTAACTGAAGTTTTAAAAGATATCGATCATGTTGTAGAAATTGATAACGGCGTTAGTCAAGGTGCTGATAATGTTAAGTTGACAATCAATCAAGATCAAGCAATTAAAGTTGGTTTAACGCAACAAGATGTTCAAGATAATATCACTTATCTATTTGATAATTTAACAGGATTAACTTCAAATGAAGCATTAACTGTTCAAATCGAAGGTGTATCTTATAATTTAGAAATTCCGAGTGAATCAATAGAAGGTTTTAGTCTAGAATTGTTTGGTGACTATATTACATTCCTAAGTGGTATCAAGCTATTTGATGATGAAACAAGAGCTATGATAGATACATATGCTTTAGATAGTGGTATAGGTATTTATGTGCCTAACTTTATGTTACCAACTTATGTTGAAGGTACACCAATTAAGTTTGTAGTTAATCCATATCTAAAAGTAGATAATGGAGTCATTGTTATGAATCCTATGGATATGACTAATCCAAGTTTAGATTCTTTAGCTGTTTCACCCTTATTTGATTTAGAAAATGAAGCAAATAGTATTACGTCCGTTGAAAAAGTAACAGGATTTCAAACGATTTATACAGATGGAACTAATAGATACTTAACAGTTACTGCACAAATTGAAGAAGGCTTTAATGTCACTGTAGTAAGTGGAGAAGTTGTAGATGCAGTGAATGAATATATGGGTAATGATTTTAGTGCTTATGGTGGAGGATATGATATTGAACTTGTTGGTGAAAATGAAGAAATAATGCAGGCTGTAGAAGATTTAGCGCTTGCTGGTATTGTTGCAATCCTACTTGTTTACATGATTATGGCAATTCAATTCCAATCGCTTTTATACCCACTCATTATTTTAGCTACGATTCCTTTAGCTTTCACTGGAGGATTGCTTGCACTCCTAATAACTGATATGAATTTATCAATGGTATCAATTATGGGACTCATCATTTTAGTAGGAGTCGTTGTTAATAATGGTATTGTTTTAATCGATTATATTAATAAACTAAGAGATAAAGGACTATCAGTTAAAGATGCAATTGTCGAAGCTGGAAAGACAAGGCTAAGACCAATCTTTATGACAGCTCTAACGACTATATTAGCTTTATTTGTAATGGCTTTAGGCATTGGTGAAGGTTCGGAATTATTACAACCAATGGCAATTACTGCCATAGGTGGACTTATCTACGCAACACTTTTAACTTTAGTTGTTATTCCTGCTATTTACGCACTCTTTAATCGTAGAATTATGAAAAAGGAGGAAAGTAACATTGCAAACCAAGGATAGAATTATTGAAGTAGTAATTGAATACATTAAGCAAAATATAGATGTCTCACAAGTATCTCTTTCTGAGATTGCTAAAAAAGCAGAAATCGGTAAATCTACAGTCTATGAATATTTTGAGAATAAAGAACAACTTGTTTGCGACACATATCTTTATATGTTAAATGAATATGAGAAACTACTGTTTAAACCTCTAACAAGGGAAACCTTTAAATTGGTATTTATTGAACAAATAGAACGCATACTTGATGCAATGAAAAATGCTAAAAATCTTGTTGAAACGATTTTTAGTCAACAAAAACACGTAAGTTATATGAACGACAAAGCTATTGATCAAAGACTTATTGAAATAAAAGAAAAAATGGAAACAAGATTTTTAGATATCTTTACTAGAGGGATTAATGAAGGTTTCATAGATGAGAATGTCGAATTTAAAAAGACAAGAGGATATGTCATTCAAGCATTGATTACTGGATTACTATTTCAGTATATAAACGAGCAAATTGATATTAAAGAAGAAGTATTGCTTGAACTGATATATGAAGAAGTATTAAAAACATTTAAATAAAATTTAAAAGCGATGTTTGGATATGAATCCAAGTATCGCTTTTTCTTTGAAGCAAATGCTTTGAACTTAAAAACATATATGTCTATAATGTATGTAATAGGTTCCAAAAGTGGTTCATTTTGTTTAGAAAAAGTATAGATTTATAACTTATAAGCATGAAAGAATTTTCATAAAAAAAATCATAGAATACTAGTCTAATATATGATACAATGCTAGTATAGAAAATTAAGGGGTGTATAAGTATGTATGTAGTTAAAAGAAATGGGTCTAAGGAACTCTTTGATTTTAACAAAATTGCTTTAGCAATGTTTAAAGCCTATAAAGGGGTAGGCGCAAACTTTACTTTAGCAGATTGTCAAAAACAAGCTGAAGAGATAACGAACAAATATAAGCAAGAAGAGGACATCAATATCGAGCAAATACAAGATGATGTTGAAAACTTTTTGATGCAGTCTAAGCAATATGAAGCTGCAAGAACTTATATCAAGTATCGTGAGAAACAAAAACATGATCGCGAAAATCCATGGTCAGATAATGATGAAAGACAAGATTTAATTTTACAAAAGTATCTCATTAAAGGTGAAGATAAGAAAACATTCTTAAAAAGAATTAGCTTAGGTAGATCATCTTTAGAAAAAATATTAAGAAAAAAAGAAGCTATCTTTGGTGGTCGTAATTTGTATGCGATTGGTAGAGATGGGAATATTACTGGGTCTAACTGTTATGTTACAGAAGATCCACTAGATAGTTTAGAAAGTATTTATAAAGTTGATTACCAGATTGCTAGAACATACAGTTATGGTGGCGGTCAAGGTATGAACTTATCGAATATACGCCCTAAAGGTGCTAAAGTAAACAATAGTAGTAATACGACACCTGGTGTGATGGTGTTTGCTGAAAAATACTCACATACAACTTTAAATACGCAACAAGATGCAAGACGTGGCGCATTAATGTTAGTGCTAAATATAGACCATCCTGATATTATTGATTTTATTACGACAAAACTTGATTTAAATAAAGTCAATGGCGCAAATATATCAATTGCTTTAACTGATGATTTTATGAAAGCAGCTAAAGAAGATAAAGAATGGGTTATGAATTTTGAAACTCCATATGAAACAATTGAGAAAAAAGTAAATGCGAAAGCATTATTAAAATTAGTTGGTTATGCAGCTCATACTATGGGTGATCCTGGAGTTGTCTTTATTGACCATATGAATGATTATCACTTTCTAAGTGAATATGATGATGTTAAATTTACTGCAACAAATCCATGTGGAGAACAACCACTCATGGCACATGGTTCATGTAATTTAGGTAGTATTAATTTAAATGCATTTGTTAGAAATGCATTTACTGATGAGGCTTTTTACGATTTTGATCGTTTTGATTTTGTAACAACTGAAATGATTTATGCACTAGATGAATTATTGACACTTTTAGGAGACCGTCATGCACTTCCAGAGCAAAGAAAACATGTTACTGAATATCGTGAAATTGGATTAGGTGTAATGGGTTTAGCTGACGTTGCCTTATCTATGAAACTTCCATATGGATCAAAAATATTCTTAGATTTCTTAGATAAACTTATGAGAAGAATGATTAATACAGCGACTAAGGCTAGTGCTTTAAATGCTCAAGAAAAAGGGGTATTTCCTAGATTTGATTATCAAAAAATATCTAAATCATCATTCTATCAAACAGCTATTGATAAAGATACGGACGAATTAGTTAAAAAATATGGTATGAGAAATTCAAGATTATTAAGTATAGCACCTACTGGATCGATCTCTAACATTCTCGGCGTTAGTGGTGGCGTTGAACCATTCTTTCAAATCAATTATACTAGACGTATTGTCAGTATGTTTGAAGAAGAAAAAACAATTACTGTTTGGGAAAAAACTCCACTTGCTTTAGCTAAAGCTATGCAAGTAGAACCAGATGATCTTCCTGCTTGGGCATTGATAACATCTCAAAATATTGATTTTGAAGATCGCGCAAATGTTCAATCAACGATTCAAAAATACGTTGATACAGCGATTTCATCTACTTTTAATATTCCGAATAGCGCAACTATAGATGATGTAGTAAATATCTATACAACAGCATGGTCTAAAGGATTGAAAGGTGCAACCGTCTTTAGAGATCGTTGTGCAAAAATTGGTATTTTAGCGGGTATTAATGAAGATACCAGAGATTTAAATCCTGCAACTCCACCTCATCTTCATGTTGAGGAAAAATGGTTTAACAAAATAAAGAATGAAGCTAAAGAATATGTGACACATATTAGTGTTTCACAATCTGGATATACACCTGAAAAGATTGAAAAAGAATTATGCCCTTTATGTGGTGGCGTTCTAATCAAAAAACAAGGATGTATTCAATGTAGCGATCCAGATTGTGTATATGAAAAGTGTGCAATATAATATAACGAATAATAAAGTTGAGTTAAAACTCAACTTTTTTATTATGATATATAAGTTTGGTTTTTACAACTTAGTTTAATATTTGTTATAATTAATGTAGATAAATAAAAAAATATAGAATGAGAAGTGATATCAATGCTAGATATTCTTGAGAGACAAAAACAATTTTTTCTAAGCGATCAAACAAAATCATATGAATTTAGAAAAAAACAATTACTTTTATTAAAAGATGCAATTAAGTCATATGAGCAAGATTTAATAAAAGCTTTGTATGATGACCTGCATAAATCAGCGATTGAAGCCTTTACAACTGAGATAGGATTTGTTTATAAATCGATAAAAACAGCAGTTAAAAATCTTAAAAAATGGATGCGTGTAAAAAAAGTCAAAACACCATTTTTTATGATAGGATCAAAGTCTTATATGATGTACGAACCTTTAGGGACTGTCCTTATCATTGGTCCCTATAATTATCCGTTTCAGCTTGTTATAGAACCATTAATAGGAGCGATTGCTGCAGGTAACACTGTCGTTATTAAACCTAGTGAATATACTGCTGAAACTGAAAAAGTTTTAGTAAAAATGTTTGATGAGTATTTTAGTGATTCGTTTATTAAAGTAGTAACTGGTGATAAAGACGTTACTAGTCAATTACTAGATTTAAAATTTGATCATATCTTTTTCACTGGCAGTACAGAAGTGGGTAAAATTGTGTATCAAAAAGCTAGTGAAAATTTAATACCAGTTACTTTAGAATTAGGAGGTAAGAGCCCTACTATAGTATTAAAGGATGCAAACTTAAAATTAGCCGCAAGGCGCATTGTGTTTTCCAAATTTTTAAATGCTGGTCAGACATGCATTGCACCAGATTACATTTATGTTGATAAAAGTGTGCATGATGAGTTTGTAGAGTATTTAAAAGAAGAAATAAAGAATCAGTATCCAGACATAAGTACTATGGGACATATCGTTAATCAAAGACATTATCAAAGACTTAAAGGACTCATTAAGAAAGAGAAAATTATTTTTGAATATGAGAAAAATGAAAACGGATATTTCTTATCACCAATCATTATGGGAAATGTTTCATGGGATGATCAAGTCATGCAAGAAGAAATATTTGGACCTATCTTACCAATTCTAGAATTTACTGACATCGAAAAAGTCATCGCTTTATTAAAAACCAAAGAAAAACCACTTGCACTATATTTATTTACAAATAATAAATTAAAAATGAAAGAAGTATTTAATAGATTATCTTTTGGTAATGGTGCAATTAATGAAGCACTAATGCAAGTTGCAAATCCAAATTTACCATTTGGTGGAGTTGGGCAAAGTGGCATGGCGAGATATCATGGTGTTTATTCATTTAGAGCTTTTTCACATTTAAAGACATTTACAAAGAAAAGTGTATTTTTCGATGTAAAGTTAGCTTATCCACCATATAGTAAAGGGAAAGAAAAGATTATTAGAAAAATATTAAAATAAATAAGGGTACTAGGGAGATATGAAGATGATTGATTCAATATATCGATATCATGAAAAGCATGACGCAAAGATAAAATCTAAACTATTGGAATTATATAAAATAATTAAAAACATAATACCGACTTCAGAAGAAAAAATATCTTATAATATGCCTTCTTTTAGTATAAAAAAGCCAGTTTGTTATTATGCCGCAAACAAAAATCATATAGGATTTTATCCAACCCCTGGACCAATAGAAGTTTTGAAGACGGAACTAAAAGGTTTAAAATATTCTAAAGGTGCTGTTCAATTTTCTTATGACGATGATTTACCTAAAGAATTGATTGAAAAAATGATTTTGATTAGAGTTGGCGAACTCAAAAATTTATAGGCTTATGAACAACCTATAAATCGCTATAGATGTTTTGATGTTATTTTCAAAGATTACTAAATGGTCATTATATAAAAGACTTCAATCTATGTTATATTGAAGTCTTTTATTTTTAACTAGGAAATTCTAATTGATAATTTAAATAAGAACAAACAGAAAAAACTCATCATAAATGAGTCTGTAAAAAAACAAAAAATTAATCTATAAGTTTATGATAAATATCTAAAGGCACAAACTGCAACTTACCACAATGACTACAAACATCAACAGGAAATGCAGCGCCTTCGGTTTCCATAAAGTGAGCATAACCAGAAAAATTTACAGTAAGTTCAAATCCACAATGAAGACATTTCATATCAACCATGATATCAAAATTAGGTGTTGATATAAATTCATTAAATGAAGCAGCAGGACTAGCAATGAATCCCTGCTTAACAGCTGATTTATATTCAGCATACAAATTCTTTTTTTGAACAAAAGACATATGCGCAGATTTAGTCTTAAATAGTTTAGGCATCGCTAAATAACCTCTCTTTTCTGTGATTTGGTAGATATGAAGCATCAAGATTTAAAACCATAGTAGAACCACACTGACATTTAAAGACATCATAGTGATAAGTCTTAAGTAGCAAAGTTCGAAAGTGAAGTTGACGTTTAAGATAAGCAATAGAATTAGGGTTGACTAACTTTAACTCAGTGGCGATTTTTCGTTTTGTCCGATTTGAATAAAAACCGTAATAACGAATTAGATGAAATCCTTTATCAGGGATATGTTTAATGAGACGTGCCATAAATTTAAAGACGTGATCTGTGATGGTTTGTGAACCTCGTTTAAGATGTTTATTTGAAATTTGATCATCTTCATGAGGATCAAAATGCCAAGTGACTTGGTGATTGATATCATCAAAGTCATCAATTCTAGATTCAGAGATGGCTGGATGAGAAGCATATCTGGCGATGTATTTAGCAATCTTTTTGGCTGTAGACAAGCTAGATTTTCTCTTTAATTGAGGTCCATAAGTATAAAAGCCTTTTTTATACGTATAAATGAGATAACTTCTTAAGCGATTAAACTCATTATAGCTAGACTTAGTCCCATGGATTTTTAGATAAGCTGAGATGTTACTTAAGAGTCTATATTGCCAAAACTTACGAAGCCGCTCAAAGGGAAAGAAAGACATGTTAGATATATGACCGTTAGCATCAATAAAACGTTCAGCAACCAAAGCATGGATATGAGGATTAGCCTTCATATCTCTGCCATACGTGTGAAGAAAGCAAATAATGCCAAGTCTTCTATCTAATTGGTGGTCAGCTTTCGTTTTCTTAACAGCTTTATGAAGGACTTCATTTACAGTTTGAAATAAGACATCAAATAAGTCTCTATAAAGCCAAAAGAATTTACGCATCTCTTTAGCAACTGAAAAGACAAAATGTCTATGAGGACACTTAAGTAATTTGGATTCAATCGCAAGTGTTCGAGCTTCTCGATATCTTTGATTACAAGAAGGACAAAACCTTGAATGACAAGAAAGACCTTGGATATGAAAGTTATCACAAGTTGGGCATTCATAGAAGAAGTAGCCATACTTGAAATCACGACAATGTATCATTTTTTCAACATTTTCGATAATTGAGGGACGTAGTTTATCTTCAAAATGAAGTTTAAACGAATCCCAATATGTAGCAAATATAGATTGAATGGAAATGGAGTTATCTCTATATACTTTTAGATTAGATAGTTTAGCGAGCTCATTGTTAAAGACATGTTCACCATGTTTACGAGCAAGTTCTAATTGATCTTTAAACTTATACTTAATCACTATAGGTTCCATAAATCTATTATACAGTGTGACGTTAAAAAGAAAAAGGCGATTTTATCGCCCCTAGTGAATTTATTCACTTTTGTTCATATAGAAGTCTTTTTTATTTAGTTTTATTTATAATTTAAGTAAAAATGCATCAACTCATCAAAAACACTAGTTATTGTGTTAAAATAAAGTTAAATTTTAGTAGGTAAACACCTATATTAAAAAAATATTTATATAGAAAGTAGCGGTGACTTTATGACTCAAACCTATGACTCAGTAATTAAAAAAGCACTTGGAAAAAGAAATGTCATGATCATGACAATTGCTTTATCTTTATTAGTGCTATCAGCCACCATTATCTTTGGATATCAAGTTCTAATTGTTGCGGCAGTATCACTTGCAGCAGCATTTGTTGTAGAACTAATGTTTTCTAAAGGTAGAAAAATAGATTTTGATGGGGCTTGGATGATTTATCCGTTATTATTAACATTACTGATTCCATCCACATTAGAATTAAGACATGTTTGGATGGTTGCAGTAGGATCAGCTTTTGGCTCTTTTTTCGGAAAAGGTATTTTTGGAGGTAGTGGCAAATATGTATTTAATCCAGCGCTTGTTGGACTTTTATTTGTAACTGTATCATTTCCAGCATATTTCCCAACAATGCTCGTTAGGGCAAATGAAGTAGGTACAAACTACACGTTAGTTGAAATGATGCTAGGCAATACACCGGGTGCACTTGGGGAAACATTTAGGCTAGGTATTATAGTTCTTGGGATAGCACTTATATTTTTAAAGGTTGTTGATTGGAAAATCCCACTTACAATTTTATTAGGTGTATTTGTTTTCACACATTTGGGCACATTGTTATTAGGCACTTTGGTACTTGACCCAGTTATAATAGAAAATTACCCAAATAATGTCTTCACTAGCTTATTTGTAGGAAATCTTATGTTAGTATCATTTTTTGTAGCATCAGATGAAACAACAGCACCAATTTTTCCTTGGGGAAGAGTTATTTATGGTGTCGGCATTGCTATATTAACTGTCTTAATTAGATATTTTGCAACATTTCCTGAAGGAACAATGTTTGCTATTATTTTAATGAGTGCTGTCGCACCATTAATTGATAATTCATTTAGACAAAGAATTGAAAAGAAAGAAGGTGCAACTGATGAATCAGAATCTTAAACTTATTATTTTTATTGTATTAGTTGGTTTGGTTACAAGTGCACTATTACTTGGTGCAGATGCACTTACTAAAGAACGTATAGAGTTAAATAGAGAAGCTAAACTAAAATCCGCAATTCTTGAAGGTTTTGAAATCGAGTATAATTTCACAAATATTCATGACGTTTTTGATGATAAAGTCACTCTTATTGAAGAAGGCGAATATTTATTTTATGTCGACGACGAGACTGGAAAAGTTGCATATCAATTTGACGGTTCAGGTTTATGGGGACCGATTACAGGTATCTTGACTCTAGAATCTGATTTTGAGACGATTGTGAGAGTTACAATTCTTCAACAAGAAGAAACACCTGGTTTAGGCGGTGTCGTTGCCGAAAGACCTTATTTAGATAATTATGTTGGTGTAAAAATGACACCTGAAATAGATGTTACAAAAGAAGGCGCAACTGAACCTAACCAAGTAGACGCAATTACTGGTGCTACTGGGACATCTAACGCTTTTGAAGGTATCTTAAATGATAATTACGCCGAATACAGTGCTGCATGGCAAGCACTTAATGAGTAGGGGGACGAAACCATGAAATTAATACGATTAAAGTATAAAAAATGGTATAACATCTTAAAAGATGGTCTTGCTACAAATAATCCAATTGCGATAGCAGTATTAGGAATTTGTTCAGCTTTAGCAGTTTCAAATCGCGTTGAAAATGCGATTGCTATGGGTCTTGGGGTAACATTTGTTGTTATGGCAAGTTCTGCAACTGTTTCACTGATTAGAAACTTTATTCCTGCAAAAGTTAGAATGGTTACTTATATGGTTATCATTTCAACTTTCGTTATCATTGTACAGTTAGTATTACAATCATATTTTCCTGCAATTGCTGATTCACTTGATGCTTATGTGGGACTTATCATAACAAACTGTATCGTTATGGGACGAGCAGAAGCATTTGCTGCTAAAAATCCTGTTAGATACTCACTAATTGATGGTCTAGCAAGCGGTTTAGGATATGCATTAGTATTGATTGCAGTTGCATCTGTTAGAGAAATTTTAGCCTTTGGTACATTCTTAAATATTAGAGTTGTTGGACCAGATTGGATTAATTGGGTAGCCATGACTATGGCTCCAGGTGGTTTCTTTGTATTAGGTCTTATGATCTGGGGCATTAGAGTGCTTACAAAGAATTATGAAACGCAAGTTTAGGGGGATACATAAATGAATGTTATAGAACTATTTATTTCGTCAATATTAAATAATAATATTGCACTGGTTTTCATTTTAGGTATGTGTCCGTTAATTGCTATATCAACTAGCGTTAAAAATGCTAAAGGTATGGGTATTGCGGTTGTGTTTGTAGTAACAATCACTGCGGCTATTAATTACCCGATATATAAATTATTGCTTGCTACGAACACAGAATTTATTAGTTTGATTGTGTTTATTATTACGATCGCAGCTGTTGTTCAACTACTAGAAATCTTTTTGGAAAGATTTATTCCAAAAATGTACAATGCGTTTGGTATTTTCTTACCCTTAATTACTGTTAACTGTGTTGTTTTAGCTGTATCACTATTCTTTGTGAATAGAGATTATACTTTTGTTGAAACAATGTCGTTTTCATTTGGATCAGGTGTAGGTTGGATGCTAGCTATAGTTTTAGTAGCTGGACTTAGAGAGAAAATGGCTAAAATAAGTAATCCACCTAAAGGCTTAAGAGGTAAAGCAATTGTGTTTATAGTATTAGGCATATTAGCTTTAGCATTTATGGGCTTTACAGGTTTAGTATAAGAAAAGGAGCGTGATGTTATGAACTGGATACTTCCAATTGTATTAATCGGTGTATTAGTTGTCATCTCCTTAATTTTAATTTTAGTAGAAAAATTATTAGGCGGTGGTGGCGAAAAAGTCATTACGATTAATGATGATACTAGAATTCCTGTTAAAGGCGATGATACAGTATTAAATACACTTGCAAATGAAAAAATATTTATACCATCTGCGTGTGGTGGTAAAGCTACATGTGGATTTTGTAAGTTTAAGCTTGTTGGTGGCGATGGCAGTATAAAACCTACTGAAGAGCCATTTATTAATGAAGAGGAAAGAAAAGAAGGCGTTAGATTATCTTGTCAAGTTAAAGTTAAAGGCGATATGAAGATTATCCTTCCTAAAGGATTATTAAATGCCAAAGAATATAAAACTAAAATATCATATATTAAAGATTTAACATATGATATTAAATTAGTGAAATTTAAATTGATTGAGCCTAAAACAATGGATTTTAGACCAGGACAATATGTACAAATAAAAGTACCTGGTATTGATGTGATCAGGGCTTATTCAATCGCATCTGATCCAAAAAATAATACTGAAATTGAATTGATTATCCGTTTAGTTCCAAAAGGACAAGCAACTACTTTTGTTCATAAAGCATTAGAAGTTGGAGATAAGATGATTATTACAGGTCCATATGGTGATTTCTACTTAAGAGAAGATTCTAATAAAGATATGATTTGTATTGCTGGTGGCTCAGGTAAGGCACCGATTAGATCAATATTATATGCTTTACAAGCTAAGGGTATGAACCGTAAAGTTAAGTATTTTTTTGGAGCAAGATCTAAGAAAGATTTATATTACACAGAAGAATTTGAGAAGTTATCAAAAGAATTTCCAAATTTCCAATATATTCCAGCTTTATCAGAACCACTTCCAGAAGATGAATGGAAAGGTGATGTTGGGTTAATTACAGATGTTGTTGATAGACATGTAAAAGATTTAAGTGATCATGAAGCTTATTTATGTGGATCTCCAGGGATGATTGGTGCATGTATTAAGGTATTAAAAAATCACGAAATTAAAGATGATAACATCTTATTTGATAATTTTAGTTAAAAGAGCGAGTGTGCTCTTTTTTCTCAAAAATGATTAAGCAATATCTTTGTATTTTATAACATTTTTAATTATAATAAATACAAACTATTGAAATACAGGAGAAAAGAAAATGAAAAAAATTTTATATATAGTGTTATTGGTATTTACTCTAGGAGTACTTACAGCTTGCCAAAGTAATGATGATGTTTTAAGAGTTGGTATGGACTTAACTTATCCGCCATTTGAAACTATTGATGATGACGGTAATCCTACTGGCATTAGTGTAACACTTGCTGAAGAGTTTGGTAAGTTTTTGGGTAGAGAAGTTGAGATTGTTGATCTTCCTTTTGGGACTTTAATTACAGAATTGAACAGCGGTACAATTGATGTTATTATAGGTTCTTTGAGCATTACTGAAGATAGAGCATTATCTGTTGATTTTAGTGATCCATACTTTAATTTCCCATTAGTATCACTTGTTAATAAAGTATTTTATGATGCTAATAACATCGAATCTAAAGAAGATATTTTGACACTAGAAGGCGTCAAATTTGTTGGACCTAAAACATTTGCTCCACTAGAAATTGCTAGAGAATTAGCAAATAATCCAATTATTCGTGAAGTTGATGATGTGAATGCAGCTGTTCTAGAAGTAGTTTCAGGGACATCAGATGTGTTTTTAATGAGTATAAGTAATGCAGCTGGACATCATTTAGCTAACCCAGATACAACTGAGATTTTATTAGACCCAGTTTCTTTATCACCTATTGGTATGGCATTTAGTAAAGGAAATGAAGACCTTGTTGCTCAAGCGAACGTATTTGTTGCGGGATTAGAAGAAAATGGTATTTACGATATTTTAAGAAATTTATATAACGGTGATATTGCAGCTAACATTCCTGGAGAAACATTAAATGTTTATCTGCAAGGCATTATTGATGAGAACGAATAAACCCTTAAATATTATTCTAGCGCTACTATTTTATGTAGCGCTAGTTAGTTTTATAGTACTTTCTTATCCAGGAAGAGGTAATTTTAGAATAGAAGCTGTTTTTGGTTTTACAAATATTTTAGCTAAGGGTTATGTTAATACCATTTTAATTAGTCTTATCGTCTTATTTTTTAGTATTATTTTTGGATTCGGTTTATATTTACTATCCAAATCTAGTATCTTAGCATTTAAATACATATCAAATATTTTTAGTGATGTTGTTTTTGGAACACCTACGATCGTATTTTTGATTGTAACTTTTTATTTTATCGCTGTCCCTCTAAATCTCACAAATCGTTTTTTAGCAGGTATCGTTGGATTTAGTTTATTTATGGGCCCTTACATGCGAAATGCTTTTATCGGTGCGATAAAATCTATTGATGATACTCAGTATCAAGCAATGAAAGTTCTAGGATTTAGTTCATATCAAAAGTATAGATATATTATTCTACCGCAGTTAGTAAAAGTCATTGTTCCACCGATGATTGGGAATTTAGCAATTATTATTAAAGGATCAAGCTTATTAAATTTTATTGGTGTAGAAGAACTATATAATCAGATTACAACTATTCAATCTAGAACATATGCAGTTGTTGAAGGTTATCTATTAATGTTTATTTTATATCTAAGTATTACAATACCTTTGATTTACCTAGCGAAATACTTTGAAAAGAAGGTGGCATCATGGATTTAACACTAAAAAATATCTTTCAAACATATGAAGATAAAATGATTTTAGATGATGTCAGTATAAAGGTTATGGGAAAATCAGGCATAGCTTTAATCGGACCAAGTGGTGCAGGTAAATCTACGTTATTAAGATTGTTGTCAGGTATTGAAGATCCAATTTCTGGTGAAATTTGTCTAAATCATCATGAAGTAACTCATGAAAATAAGCATGAATATTTTAAAAAAGTTGGTTTTGTATTTCAGGCACACAATCTATTTCCACATTTGACTATTTTAAGAAATATTACTTTAGTTCTTGAAAAAGTTCATGGTATAGAAATCAAAAAAGCTAATAAAATAGCTCTTGATTTGTTAGAACAATTTGAACTCATTGAGCATAAAGATAAAATACCAGCCAAAATATCTGGTGGTCAAGCTCAAAGAGCAAGTATTATTAGATCACTAGCAATCAATCCAGAAGTTGTATTTTTAGATGAACCCACTTCAGCACTAGACCCAATCTTATCACATGAAGTATTGAAAACAATTTTGAAATTAAGAGAAAAAAAGATGAATTTTATGATTGTAACCCACGAAATAGGGTTTGCAAAAAAAGCTGCTGATTACGTTATTTTTATGGAAAATGGTAAGATTGTGGAACATGGTGAAGTTGATATTTTAGACAATCCAAAAACAGAAAGTCTGAAAAAATTTATTGATAACGTAAGTTACGACATTTAAAGGGTTTCTATAAATCCTTTTTTTGTTTATAATAGGATATATGAGGTGATGAGTTTGCGTATATTTGTGGGAATAGATATTCCGAAAGAAGTTAAAATTGCATTAGATGTGGAAGCAGATAAGTTTTTAAAGTATGCAACTGAATCAAAAAGAATGTTAACTGATAATTATCACTTAACATTGAAATTTATCGGTGAGATTGATATCAATCAAATTCAAGAGCTAGAAAAAATATTGAAATCTAGTTTAAAAGATGTGGAGTCATTTGACATTCATCTCAAAGATTTAGGTTATTTTAAGAAAAAAGATGGTCTGATTATTTGGATGGGAGTTTTACAAGGAGTTGGCGCATTAAAAGGTATACATTTAAAACTAGATACTCTTTTAAGTAATAAATTTAATATAGAGAAATCTAAGTTTAGTCCACATGTCACATTAGCAAAGAAAGTTGTTTTAGAAAGTGAAGATAGACTAAGAAAAAATAAAACTAAAGATTATATTTTCCATGTGAACGATGTTAAAATATTTTACAGTCATATTGTTGAAGATGTTTTAACATACACACCAATGAGCAGTATTAAATTACTTGAAAGGTAGATAAGATGAAAGAAATAATACTTAAACGAAATGGATTTACAATTAGAAAAACAAATATTGAAGATAGTGAACTAATTCTTAGTTATATAAAAAAAATCGCAGCATATGAACATATGAGCGATTTAGTGGTTGCTACTGCCAAAGACATTCAAGAGACAATCTTCAAGAAAAATCAAGCAGCTGTTGTGATTGCTGAAAACGAAGGAAAACCAATTGGATTTATGCTATATTTTTATACATATTCAACATTTTTAGGTAGAGCGAATCTTTATTTAGAAGATATTTATATTGATGAGGTTCATAGACATAAAGGATTTGGTAAGTTAATGTTTGAAGCATTAGCAAAGATAGCAGTTGAAAATGAATGCCATCGTATTGATTGGGTATGTCTTGATTGGAATGAAAAATCAATTAAATTTTATGAAAGTATTGGGGCTAAACCTTTAAATGATTGGATTACATTTAGATTACAAAAAAATGAGATTGATTCTTTAAGTAATAAATAGAACAAAAAAAGTATTCGAAAGAATACTTTTTTGTCTAATTTTATGCAAATACAGTAGGTTTCTTATAGAGTAGAATTGTAACTATATCAATGATCCAAAGTATAGCCCAACCTGCTAAAACCCAAATAACACCTACAAGAATTTGTATCATATCATTATTATTAATTCCTTTAACAATACGGTAGATACCCCATGCAAAACTATCAATACCAGGAAGAGCTAAAATAAGTTTAACAATCCATGGTAAGTCGTCAAACGCTTTAATTAAACTAGCCATTTTATACCTCCTATTTTTCTTTCAGTATACCACCAATACTCCTTTTTGAATACATTTCTAATCTTTTGTGTGGTGTTTAAAACGAAAATCGTTTAAAATATAAGTATAAAAAAATAAAAGAGGTGATTTGTTTGTGCGTATTTTGTGATTACTTAGTGAAAAAAGAGAAAGTGATTTTTGATAATAAGCTAGCTTTTGCTATTTATGATGGATTCCCAGTAAATAAAGGTCATATGCTTATCATGCCAAAAAGACATGTTGAATCATTTTTTGATTTAACTAGTGATGAAAAACTAGCTATAGATGATTTAATCACAAGAACCAAAGCATTTATAGATGAAAGCTATAAGCCAGATGCGTATAATTTAGGAATCAATGAAGGCGTCTATGCTGGTCAATCCATATTGCATTGTCACCTACATATCATACCAAGATATATAGGCGATGTATCTAATCCAAGAGGTGGAGTTAGAGGCGTTATTCCTGCTAAACAAAACTATTAAATAGTAAATATTTTATCTAAAAATTTGGGTCCTTTAAAATAGGTTGTGGTTTGTGAAAACTGACCTTTAAAAAGGATTGTGGTCAAAAATAGAATAGGTGCATATGAGTTTAAACTCAAATGCACCTTTTTTCTACCCTGAAAATGTATTATTTTTTGTATTTTATT
>CAKMKH010000028.1 GCA_927441705.1 uncultured Acholeplasmataceae bacterium
GTGGGAACAGCCGGAGTCTTGTCCGGATTGTTACCCACAGCACCCACAGTTCAAGCATTACATGTTCCGGTTCGGCGGTTTCCGATGCCAGCAGCACCTCAGCGGTCCTGCATCCCATCATGAAGCGTCGTGGTTACGACGATACCTTCTCAGCCGCGATCAACTCGAGTTCCGCAGTAATCGGCCCTATCATTCCGCCGAGCATTCCCATGCTCCAGATCGGTATCATCAGCGGTATTTCGATAGGGAGGATGTTCATCGGAGGTTTCATTCCTGGCCTGCTTATCGCGGCAATCCTGTGGATCCTGGTCACCTACCAAGCCAGGAAACGCGGGTACAAAGCGGTGGTTGTACAACGGTCCTGGCCGAAATTCAGGGGATTGGTCAAGGATACCATCCTTGCCTTGTTGGCCCCGCTTATCATAATCAGCAGGTTTTAAAAACTGTCCATACATAGATTTAGCTTTTGTTACAATTGCATTATTAGCCCAAGAACTCATATTTTCACCTTCTTGTTATTACTTAATGCAAGCTTCATATATTTCTTCGATCCATTTATCTTTATTCTGCTCGTATTGTTTTTGTATTTCATCAAGAATCTTTGTGTATTTGCTTTGCTCTTTTTCTTGGCGTGTTTTTATTTCTAATTGATAGCTATCTTTACGTTCTTTAAGTATTTTTTTGTTCTCTTTCGCATATGCATCTTTTAACTCTTTAGCTTCTTGTTGCAAAAGATCATCAAGATGGTCTTTTTCTTTTTTCAATGCCTCTATTTTTTCTCTTGCTTCCTTATCTAACTGTATTGTAGATTTTATAATTGATCCGTGCATGAAATCACCTCATTATATTTTTCAAACGTTTATTATTATATCACATACTTTACTAATATGCACGTGCAAACCAAACAGTTTGTGTCGCTTTTTTACCAGTCACTGGACAAATGTCAGTAATTATCTTTTGTTCGAATGGTATGACGCGTGCTGTCGCAGTTGTATCTTCTTTAATTATTAATTCTGCTTCTTCACCTGATATGCTCATTGCGACATAACCGCCTTTATTTATATAAGCTTTAAATTCATCATATGTTTTGGCTTCATAGGTGTTTTGATTAACATGATTTAATGCGCGATCATACATTTCGTCATGCATATTTTTAAGTATCGATTCGATTTGATTTATTACATCATCAACTTTAAGTGAGTGTTTGTTTCGGTCGTGTCTTGTAACTACAACAACTTCATCATTTTCTAAATCACGTGGTCCGATTTCTATTCTAACTGGAACACCTTTCATCTCATACTCACTAAATTTCCATCCTGGTGATTTATTTGAATCATCAATCATGACTCTATATCCTTGGTCTTTTAATGATTTATAAATTTTATCCATAGCGTTTTTTACAATTTCTTTTTTAGATTGAATTGGAATAATGACGATTTGAGTAGGTGCAATATATGGAGGTAAAACTAAACCTTCATCATCACCATGAACCATAATAATTGCGCCAATTAATCTTGTTGAAACACCCCATGATGTTTGAAAAGCAAATTGGAATTTATTTCTTTCATCTTGGAACTTGATATCAAAAGCTTTCGAAAATTCTTGTCCGAAATAATGTGTTGTTCCAGATTGAAGAGCTTGGCCATCATGCATCAGTGCTTCGATTGAATAAGTTTCAACTGCGCCTGCAAATTTCTCTTTTTCAGTTTTTCTACCTGTTACAAATGGAATAGCAAGCAATTCTTTACCCAAATCACTATATATATCTAAGATATCTAGTGTTTCTTTTCTTGCTTCATCTTCAGTTTGGTGAACAGTATGTCCTTCTTGCCATAAAAATTCTTTACCACGCAAAAATGGACGGGTTGTTTTTTCCCATCTTACTACACTACACCATTGATTATATTTTTTAGGAAGATCACGATATGAATTGATAATCTTTTGATAATGTGTACAAAAAAGCGTTTCAGAAGTTGGTCTTATGATTAATCTTTCTGCTAACTCTTCAACACCAGTCGTTGTAATCATCGCAGTTTCAGGAGCAAATCCTTCAACATGATCTTTTTCTTTTTGAAATAAAGATTCCGGTATGACTAAAGGCATATATACATTTTCATGTCCAGTTTCTTTAAATCTTCGATCTAAATATTTTTGAATACCTTCCCAAATGGCATAACCATAAGGACGATATATGATAAAACCTTTAACATCACTATAATCCATTAATTCTGCTTTTAAACATAAGTCTGTATACCATTTTGCAAAATCTTGATCTCTTGATGTCACATTTTCTACTAATTTATTTTGATTCATTTTATATTCACCTGTCTATTACTATTTATATTTTAATTTTTTTAAAACACTTAATACGATGCTTATGAAAATAAAAAATAATATGGATGATGAAAACACTGATCGAGCTGTTACTGCAGTATTTCTAGACATCATCACAAACATCATAAAGAACCCCAAAACAAAAATTACCGATGATACAAAGAAAAATTTATCAATCATTCTATTGTGACGGAATTTATCACGTTCAGTACGACTTAAATCGCTAAAACTATTTATCTTTTTATCTTTAAAGTAGTCTTCATCGTTTTTTATTTCTTCTGCTTTGTCTAATTCATCCCAAAATTTGTCATATTCTTGAAATGGGTCTTTTTCTGTCGTTTTTCTCATTTTATTTCACCAACTTCGTTTTACCATCGATAAAATCAATTTTTCTTTCTTTATAAAGATGTCCTAAAGCTCTTTTAAAAGCTTTTTTGCTCATATCAAAAAGTTGTTTGATGTCTTCTGGAGAACTATCTGAGTCTAAATCTAAGTCACCATTTCTAACCAAATAAGATAAAATGATATTTGCATCGTCAAAGATTTTAACTTCTTTTTGCTCAATAAGTGATCCATTAATACCTTTTTCAGATATGAAATTAATCGTCACATGTACTTTTTGACCTAAACGATATTTCCCTTGATACATTGATTCATGTACAAAGATTAAATGACCTTCTTCTGATAAAAGATTTAATCCATTCTTACCAATATTTTGAACATAACAATCAATTTCATCTTTGACTTTTAATGTATTTTCCGGTCGTAGAATAATATCTGATTTTGAAGCTAGCTTAGCAACCATCTTGCCTTTGATATGCAATACTACATAAATTTTATCTTCAAAAGTCGGCCACAAATCATAGTCAAACGGAAGATCATCTTTTGATAATAATACATCTTTTGATATACCCATATCTAAAAAGACACCTAAACTTGGAACAACATCTTTAACCTCTAAAAATGCCGGTCGTTCAACTGAGATAAATGGAATTTTTAAGGTTGCAGCAACCCTTCCCTTATGATCTAAATATAAAAATGCATCAACCAAATCACCAGGATTTAATGTTTGATGCAAACTTTCATTGAAATGAAGAAATACTTCATCCTGTTCGCTTGTTAGCATATAACCGATATCGGTCTTACGGTCAACAATTAATTGTTGAGTTTCACCTATTTTTATTGACATCTTATCACCTTTCTATATTTTATCACATTTATTGATAAAAATCACAAAAAAAGAGTGCTCGTAAGCACTCAAATGTCTAAATCTTTTAGAACTTCTTCATAGCGTTTTATTAATAATTCTTTAAAGAAATCTTTTAATGGGTTTAAATCTTTTTCAGTCTTAAATATTTCAAGTTTTTCTATATATAATTCACGTAATTCTAGCGGGATGGATATCGGTAGGAAATCATTGCTAATTAAGAAATAATTTAATACCAATTTAGCTAATCTTCCATTTGCATCTACAAATGGATGGATCTTTGCGATACTAGCATGTGCATATGTAGCCATTTCAAGTGGTGTGCCTGCAAAATGGTTTAAATTCTTAAAGAATTTTGCCATGCGGTCATAGACTTTAACATGATCTGGTGGCTGATGAGATGCACCAAATATATTAATGTTAACATTTCTATAGCATCCACCTTGAAAAATACCTTCTACTAAAATTTCATGGATATCTTTTAATTTTTCTTCATCGAAGGATTTACCTTCTTTAGCTTCGTTTTTAATAAATTCATAAGCTTTTAAATGATTAAGAATTTCTTTTTGTTCTCGTTCACTATACTCAAGTAGAGCTTTCGCTTGGCTTAATCTCTTTACATCTTCATAAGGGATTCTGTTTTCTCCCATACCAACTGCATCATAAGTATATGTCAATGCGAATTTTTCATCATTCTCTTTTATTTGTTTTTCTTCGCATTCTTTTGTGACATTACTTAGATGTTTACGCTCTACTTCTAGTAGATCTTTCTCCATATTATCAACGCTCCCATCTTTGTGTTAATTATATCATAAAAGCGCTCACATAAACAAGAATTAAAAATAAAAACACTTTTTCACAAAGTATTTTCATTTTTTACAAATCTTCTCAAAAATGCTTTTGTTCTATCTTCTTTTGGCTGTTCAAATATATCTATTGGTGTTCCCATTTCAACAATTACACCTTGATCCATAAAAACTACTCTATCGGATACTTCTTGAGCAAAACTCATTTCATGTGTGACTATAACCATCGTCATGCCTTCAAGTGCAAGTTTTTTGATTACTTGTAATACTTCTCCTACCATTTCTGGATCAAGAGCTGATGTCGGCTCATCAAATAACATAATTTTCGGATTCATCGCAAGTGCTCTAGCAATTGCAACTCTTTGTTTTTGTCCACCTGAGAGTAATGTTACTCTTGAATTCGCAAAATCTTTCATACCTACCTTATCAAGTAGTTTGAGCGCTAATGACTCTGCTTCATTTTTTTCCATTTTCAATAATTTTATTGGTGCTAATGTGCAATTCTCTAAAACCGATTTATTATTAAATAAATTAAATGATTGAAAATGGAAAAAAATGAAGCAGAGCTGATGTCGGCTCATCAAATAACATAATTTTCGGATTCATCGCAAGTGCTCTAGCAATTGCAACTCTTTGTTTTTGTCCACCTGAGAGTAATGTTACTCTTGAATTCGCAAAATCTTTCATACCTA
>CAKMKH010000029.1 GCA_927441705.1 uncultured Acholeplasmataceae bacterium
ATTGACATTGGGTGTAAGATGTACAGGATAGGTGGGAGACTGAGAATCTAGAACGCTAGTTTTGGAGGAGTCGACCTTTGGATACCACCCTTCGTGCGGGCCGTAACTATAACGGTCCTAAGGTAGCGAAATTCCTTGTCGGCTAAGTTCCGACCCGCACGAAAGGCGTAACGATTTGGGCACTGTCTCAACAAGGGGCTCGGTGAAATCAAGCTGCCGGTGAAAACGCCGGCTACCCGCGACAGGACGAAAAGACCCCATGGAGCTTTACTGTAGCTTGATATTGACATTGGGTGTAAGATGTACAGGATAGGTGGGAGACTGAGAATCTAGAACGCTAGTTTTGGAGGAGTCGACCTTTGGATACCACCCTTCGTGCATCTGATGTCTAACCCGCCTGAGTGTATCAGGGGGAACAGTGTCTGGTGGGCAGTTTGACTGGGGCGGTCGCCTCCTAAAGAGTAACGGAGGCGCCCGAAGGTACCCTCAGAATGGTTGGAAATCATTCGTAGAGCGCAAAAGCATAAGGGTGCTTGACTGCGAGACAAACAAGTCGAGCAGGGACGAAAGTCGGGTTTAGTGATCTCTCTGTACCGCATGGAAGGGCAGAGACTCAACGGATAAAAGCTACCCTGGGGATAACAGGCTTATCGCTTCCAAGCGTTCACAGCGACGAAGCGGTTTGGCACCTCGATGTCGGCTCGTCGCATCCTGGAGCTGGAGAAGGTTCCAAGGGTTGGGCTGTTCGCCCATTAAAGCGGCACGCGAGCTGGGTTCAGAACGTCGTGAGACAGTTCGGTCTCTATCCGTCGTGGGCGTTGGAGATTTGAAGGGAGCTGCCCCTAGTATGAGAAGACCGGGGTGGACATACCACTGGTGCACCAGTTGGCCTGCCAAGGCCACAGCTGGGTAGCTAAGTATGGAAGGGATAAACGCTGAAAGCATCTAAGCGTGAAGCCCACCTTAAGATGAGATCTCCCAATTTAGTAAGACCCCTTGAAGACTACGAGGTTGATAGGCTGGGTGTGGAAGTATGGTGACATATGAAGCTGACCAGTACTAATAGGTCGAGGACTTAACCTTAAAAATTTCATTTCATTTACAAAGAATTTATCTAGTTTTGAGAGATGTCTGGTGACGATGGCGAAGTGGTCACACCTGTTCCCATGCCGAACACAGAAGTTAAGCACTTCAGCGCCGAAAATAGTTCTAAGGAGCGAAGATAGGACGTTGCCAGGCAAATCTTAATTATTTTTAAATATCAGTAGCGCCCTACCTAATGCCTACATAGCTCAGTCGGTTAGAGCACCTGACTGTTAATCAGGGGGTCCTAGGTTCGAGTCCTAGTGTGGGCGCCACTTAAAATTCATAACGGCTAAGCCGTTTTTTTATTAAACAAAAATGGATATCGAATTGATATCCATTTTTTCTCTATAAATTAAATAATTTCATAAAAATAGCAATCCCATTTGAGATTGCTATCTATATTATTTAAATAATAGTCTAAGACTATTTAGTATAACTAATATTGTTGATCCTTCGTGAGCAACGACTCCTAAAGGCAATTCGATTAATCCAAAGACATTGGTAACCATTAATAATAGAATAACACTTACGGAAAATATGATATTTTGAATAGTAATTGATCTCATTCGTCTTGCAAGTTCTATTGTTTTAGGAAGATTTTCAATGTTGTTATTCATAAAGACAATATCAGCAGTTTCTAAAGATACATCGGTACCACCACCCATAGCAACACCAACATCTGCACTAGCTAATGCCGGAGCATCATTTATACCATCACCAACCATCAAAACTTTCCCAAAATCTTTTTGAAGTTGTTTGACTCTAGTAACTTTGTCTTCTGGCATACAATTTGCTTCATAGTGTTCAATTCCCGCTTCGGCAGCAATCATTTTGGCTGTATCTTCATGATCACCAGTTAATAAAACAGGCGTGATATTTAACTTTAGAAGAGCTTTCATAACATCATTAACATGGTCACGCATTGTGTCAGATAAGGCAATGTAGCCAATAATTTCATCGTTTTTAATGATGTTTACGATGCTATGGCCTTTACTCATTGCTGATTTTAATTTTCTACTACAATGTTCAGTAGCATGTGCATCAAATCGACCAATTTTCCAGGAATCATTTTTATAATTTGCTTCCATTCCTCTACCTGATACTTCATGTGTTTCAATATCAGATATTTCTTCCATATCCTTCAAATGAGAGACAACAGATTTTGCTAATGGGTGATTTGATTGTTTTTCAATTGAATATACGACACGTTTAACTTCTTCGATATCAAAGCCTGATATAGTTTCTATTTCGACAACTTTTGGAACACCTGTTGTAATAGTTCCTGTTTTATCAAAAACAACAGATTTAATTCCAATCATATCTTCAAGTTTTTTACCACCTTTTATAAGTATTCTTTTTCGTGCTGCATTGGATAAACTCGCAAGCATTGCAGGTGTGATAGAAGCGACTAATGCACAAGGTGAGCCAACAACTAATACAACAATTCCTCTTCTAAAAGCTTCGCTTGCAGGTAGCCAATTGAAAATTGGTGGGAAAATCATAAATGCTGCAGCAAATAATATTACAAAATAAACATAATACTTTTCGATTTTATCAATGAGTGATTGAGAATCTGTTTTGTTATTTTGAGCTTCTTCAACAAAATCAATTATTTTTTGAACCACTGATTCTTTTGGATTTTTAGTTGTTTTAACAATCACTGTTTGTTCTAAGTTGATTGAACCTGCGAATACTTCATCATCTATATTTTTTTCAACAGGTACGAACTCACCTGTGATAGGCGACTGATCTAAAGAAGTAGAACCTTTTATAATAACACCATCAACAGGCATTTGTTGACCAACTTTTACGATAACTTGATCTCCAATGTTTAAATTCTCAATTTCAACTTCTTTTTCGTCTCCATCATTATATAAAATAGCCGTTTTCGGGGCTAGTTTTAGTAAGCTAGTTAATTCTTTCTCACTTTTTGATGTTGCGTAAGACTCTAAAACACCACTTATAGAAAAAATAAGAATTAAAATAGCGCCTTCTGAATAATTACCCACAAAAAAAGCACCTAAAGCTGCTAGAATCATTAAAATTTCAACGTTTAAAGATTTATTATTGATAGTAGCAAGAACACCTTCTTTAGCTTTCGCAAATCCACCAATAGCAAAAGATAATCCGAAGAGTAAGATCACATACCATGTTTCACCTTCTAGATGTTTAAATAAAAATGCAGCTGCGATTAATATGATAGATATTACTACTGAACTTGTTTCAATAATTAACTGTTTTTTTGACATAATTTTCCTCCTGAACATAATAACATTATAATTGAATTATACACTAAATGAAACATAAATTCTAAATAAAAGCACTTTTTATTATAAAAAAGAAGCTTATTTAGAATTAAAATAAAAAATCATAGAACTTATCCATAATTATTTTAAAACAGTTAGTATTGAGTTGAGATTTTACCAAAATATGTTATACTTTTTACGAGGAGATGACAAATATGAACTTTATTTATGAAGAACACAAAATATATGTTTTAGATGAAAACAATAAAGAAATAGTTAACGCGACTTTTCCTTTATATAAAGAAGGCGTAGTCGTAGTTGATCATACTTACGTAGATCCTAGTTTAAGAGGACAAGGTATAGCAAGTAAACTCATGCATGAGGTATCAAATCACGCAAAATCTTTAGGCTATAAAGTGGTTGCAACTTGCCCATATGCTGTTGTTTGGTATAAAAAGCATAAGGAATATGAACCACTAATTGATTTGGAAACACAAACAGAATTGGCACCAGAATGTCGAATATAAGAAGAGGTCTAGAATGGATAAACCGTTAGTTATACTAGTTGCTGGTGGATCAGCATCTGGGAAAAGTACAGTAGTTAAGGAAATTCTTGATAAAGCAGGACTTGAAGATGTTATTATTATCAATCATGATGACTATTATCTTGATCAAGGACATCTATCATTAGAAGATAGATACTTAACAAATTATGATCATCCAAGTTCATTAGATAATGAACTTCTTTACCAACATTTGACTAAATTAATTAATTTCGAACCAATTGATAAACCAGTTTATGATTTTGTTAAGCTTACTAGAAGTCACGAAATTGAACATATAGAACCAAAAAGAATTATAATTGTAGAAGGCATTCTAATTTTAGAAAACTCTAAAATTAGAGAACTATCAGACATTAGTTTATATGTAGAGCTAGATGATGATACAAGATTTATTAGAAGAATGTTAAGAGATTTAAAAGAGCGTGGAAGATCACTTGAAAACATCATTTCGCAATATCAAAAAACTGTTAAACCTATGTTTCATAAATACATAAAACCGACAAAAAGATATGCGGACGTTTTGATTCCAAACGATACAAAACACAATATCGCTGTCGATTTAATTGTTACTAAAATTAAACAAAATTTAGGGGATAGAAAATGATTTTAATTGTCGCAGCAATGCAAGAAGAAATTAGTGAAATCATTGAAAATGAACATCCAAATATAAATGTTTTGTTAACTGGTATTGGCAAAGTAAACGCTGCTATGATTCTTTCAGAATATTTATCAAAAAACAGTGTCGATAAAATCATTAATATCGGCTTTGCTGGAGGCAATATAGCATATAATGTTAATGATATTGTGTTAGTTGAAAAGGCATCATATCATGATTTTGATTTATCGCTTTTTGGGTATAAAAAAGGGCAAGTTCCAGGATTTCCTGAAGTATTTCAATCTGATGAAACTCTATATAATCAAGCAAGAAAGGTTATAGAAAACGCTAAATCAGGGCACCTTTTTACAGGTGATTATTTTATGACAACACCTGTTGAAATACCAGCTGTATTTGATATGGAAGGCACAAGTTTATATCAAGTTGCTCACTACCATAATATACCTATATTAAGTATTAAAATTATTTCTGATGTGATCGGTATGGATGATCATTACCAGTCATATAAAACCTTTGAACAAACGAAAGGTGCACATATGATATACCATATATATCAAAAAATAAAGGAGGAATTTTAATGAAAGGACTCATTGTTTTTAGCACTAATATGGAAGACGTAGAGGCATTAGCAACAAGAGCTTTATTAATAAGAGCAGGTATAAAAATGGATTCAATGACATTTGAAAATGATAAAGAAATCACAACTGCATTTAAGCAACAAATCAAAGTTGATTTTTTGATGGATGAAGTCGATTATGAATCATATGATTTAATTGTAATTCCAGGCGGGAAATACGTTTCTGAAATTATTGATAAAGATGTAAATATAAAACATATAGTTACACAATTTTATCAAAAAAACAAATTAGTAGCAGCTATTTGCGCAGGACCAAGATTTTTAGGACAAGCAGGTTTATTAGATGGTAAAAGTTTTACAGCATTTAAAGGTAGTGAAGTAGATATGCCAAAGGGTCATTATCTACCTCATAAAAAAGCTGTTAGAGATCAAACAATAATCACAGCAAGAGGTGCTGGTGCAGTTTATGAATTTGCATATGAAATTGTTAAATATTTATTTGATGAAAATAAAGCAAATTCTCTTCTAGAAAATATCTTATTTTAACAAGATTATAAGCATATAAAGCCATAATCTAAAAAAAAACTAAAATAATAAAAAAACTTTTTCTAGAGCCTTGACAATTCGAAAAATATTGGTATAATTATATGTGCTGTTGCATATTGGCCCGTTGGAGAAACGGTTAACTCACATGCCTTTCACGCATGCACTCACGGGTTCGAATCCCGTACGGGTCACCAACAATTTTTTAAAGCAAACGTAGGAGTACGTTTTATGATATGAGTTATTATAACTCTTAGAAGTACCCATAGCTCAATTGGATAGAGCGTTTGACTACGGATCAAAAGGTTAGGGGTTCAAGTCCTCTTGGGTACGCCATACTCGGGAAGTAGCTTAGCTTGGTAGAGCGCCTGGTTTGGGACCAGGAGGTCGCAGGTTCAAATCCTGTCTTCCCGACCACTTTTTATAACTAAATACGCGGGTGTAGTTTAATGGTAGAACTACAGCCTTCCAAGCTGTTGACGTGAGTTCGATTCTCATCACCCGCTCCAAGCGTATTTATAAGACTATATCTTCGGGTATAGTTTTTTTTATTTTCTGAAACATGATATAATTTATGATAGATATAGAGTTTGTATACATGGAGGTTTTTATGCCAAATCAAAAATCAAATAAAGAAAAACTTATTAAGGTACTCTTGTGGGTATCAATTGTCGTCTTAATACTCATAGGGCTTTATGTTTTAAAAATGGTTGGTGGAAAAACGTTGATTCGGATTTCGAATGCATTCAAATCTGTATTCATACCTTTTTCAATAGCTTTTTTCTTAAGTTTTATTATAGGACCTTTAGCAACTGTATTTGAACGAAAGTTACATATAAAACGAAGTATAAGTATTATTATTGCAATTGTATTAGGGTTAATAGTTATTATTGGCTTGTTAGCCTTTGTATTGATTAATCTTGTGATTCAGATGTCAAGTATCTTTTCTAGTTTAGTTAATATGATTGATGTAGGATGGATTCGAACTATTTTAGATGCTGTTAATGTATTTATTGATTCGTATCTTAGCAATACGAATATTTCAGAACTCTTAGAGCAATTAGCAACTAATGGTTTTTCTATTGATCATATGCTTGATGTATTTGGTAGTTTAGTTGTATTTGTTACTAACCTTACATCATCTATTTTTCAAGCTATTATGATTTTGATATTAACTCCAGTTTTCTTATTTTATTTAATCAAAGAGAAAACGTATATTTTTACTGGTATTAATCAAGTGTTTCCTGAAAAGCTGCAACCTCATTTTGAAGCATTAGGACAAAGAACAGATACTTCAGTTAGAAATTATCTTAAAGGGCAAGGTATCATGATTGGACTTATTGCAAGTTATTTTGCAGTAATGTTAGTTATATTATCGTTTTTTGTGCCTAGTTTTGGAGTTGAGATGGCTATTTTGTTTGCACTGATTATGGGTTTATTTAATATTGTGCCTTATGTTGGTGCTTGGATTGGCCTATCTTTACCAATCATTTATTTACTGACTATGCATTTGGAATCCTCACAAACTTCAAATAGCGTTGATATATATATGATTGCAATTATAATCGTTTTAGTACTTCAAGTCATAGAACAAGCAATTGAAAGTAGTATAGTGCAACCTCTAGTTTTAGGAAACAAAGTACAAATTCATCCATTATTAGTCTTGTCAAGTTTGCTTTTCTTTGGTGGTATATTTGGATTCGTAGGTGTTTTATTAGCTGTACCAATGGCAGCAACTTTAAAATCAAGTCTAGAATACTTCAAGAGTTTAAATCAATCAAATGTGAAAAAAACAACATAAAGGTTAACTTCATTGTAAAGCTAAAAATTGTATGATAAAATAATCTAAAGTTTGATATTGAAATATTCGATGAAAAAAATAATAGAAGGATGGTTTAAAAATGAAAATTCCGTATGTGATTGTTACCGACTCATGCAGTGATTTAACACTTGAGCAAGTCAAGGAAATGAATTTAGATGTTATTCCTTTATCAGTTGAAATTGAAGGTAATGTTTATAAACATTATCCTGATGAAAGACAGTTAAAAGTAAATGATTTTTATGACATGTTAAGGGATAAAAAAGTTGCGAAAACTTCATTGATTAATGTAGGAGAGTTTCTAGAATTTTTTGAGCAAAAACTAAATGACGGACAAGACATTTTGTACATCGCTTTTTCATCAGCTTTATCAGGTTCATATCAATCATCAGTTATTGCGAGAACAGAATTATTAGAAAAATATCCAGATAGAAAAATTGTCATCGTTGATTCTCGTTCTGCGTCAATGGGTCAAGGATTACTGATATGGTATGCTTATCAAAAAGCAAAAGAGGGTTTATCAATTGATGAAGTAGGCAAATGGTTAGAAGAAAATAAATTAAATATCATCCATCTATTTACGGTAGATGATTTGGGTACACTAAAACGTGGAGGTAGACTTTCTGGAACACAAGCTTTGCTTGGGTCACTTCTTAAAGTTAAACCTGTCTTGCATGTTACAGATGAAGGTAAATTAGTGCCTATTAAAAAAGCAAGAGGTAGAAAATCTTCACTTCAAACTCTTGTAGATGTTATGAAAGAAAAAATTACGAATGCGAAAGATCAAACGATTTTTATCTCACATGGAGATGATTTGAGTGATGCTGAATATACTGCTAGATTAATTCAAGAACAAATCGGTGTTAAAGAAGTTAAGTTTGGAATTATAGGGCCTGTTATAGGTGCTCACTCTGGACCAAAAACGATTGCTGTATTTTTTGTTGGTAATCAAAGATAAGCTTATAATAAAAAAAGTCAATGAAAATTGGCTTTTTTACTATATAGTAATGTTATAATTAGAATATCAAAGCATCGAAGGTGGATATATGATATATCTTGCGGATCTCTTAAATAGTTTTAACGGCTTAATAGAAAATGCAATTCTCCTATTTGGATTAGGTTTTTTGTTTGCTGCTACATCTTTTGACTCAAAATTTAATAAAAAAAGTAGACAAGTTATTCTTGGTATAACTATAGGTGGAATTCTTCTTTTAATTATGAGAAATCCTTGGGTACTAGAAGAAGGGCTTTTTTTTGATACAAGATCCGTATTATTAAGTGTAACAGGTTTGTTTTTCGGTGGAATCACCACTGGTATTGCTGCTCTAATAGCTATTGTCTATCGTATATCAATTGGTGGATCAGGTATATATTCTGGGATTGCTACTATTATTGGGGCATCGTTAATTGGTTTGAATTGGCAATACATTAAAAAAATATTACCTAAACTGCCTTATTACCTAGAATATTATGTCTTAGGACTCATTGTGCATATTTTCACACTAATAGCATTTCTACTAATTCCTTGGCCACAAGCATTTTTTGTTATTAGAAATACTGCGATACCTTATCTAGTATTTTTTCCAGTATTGACAATGCTACTTTCAATTGTAGTTCATCATCAAAAAACAAGATTAATGATTCAAAGCGATTTAAATAAACAAAAAATATTGTTACAAGCTAGTATTGATTCTACAAATACAATGGAAATATTTGCTGTAGATTTAGAGTTTAATTATTTATCATTTAATAATTTTCATAAAACATCAATCAAAAAGTATTATGGTGTTGATGTAACACTTGAATCTAATTTCCTCAATTCAATTACTCATGATATAATTAGAGAACGTATAAAAGGATCGATTGAACGTGCATTTAGAGGCGAGTCCTTTAAATTGACACTTGAGGTCGA
>CAKMKH010000030.1 GCA_927441705.1 uncultured Acholeplasmataceae bacterium
GAATCTGTCAGATTTCTATAGAAGCCTTGATGTTTTAGTTGCACCGGGACACATTCAATTAGGAGCATTTCATTATCCTGTAATAGAAGCAATGGCATGTAAAACACCAGTAATAACAACTGGTTATTATCCTGCAAATCCTGAAAATTCGTTTATCGTTCCAATAAAAAGACCAGATTTGATTGCTGACATAATTGTTGAAATGCTAGAAAATTATGCTAATGCAAGTTCCAAAGCAGAAATTGCATTATCACAAATTAAAGAATTTGATTGGTTTAGCATTAGTTCCAAATTTATAAGTATTTTTAGTGATGTAATAGAGGAGAAGAATAAATGAAAATCAAAGATGATGTTGTTTTAATGAAATTTGATCAACTTGGTGATTCGCGTGGTCATTTAGTTGTAATTGAAGGGACTAAGGATATTCCATTTGAGATTGCTAGAATTTTTTATATTTATGGTTCTGACAATGATATAATTAGAGGACAACATGCAAATAAAGAAAGCGAATTCGTCCTTATAAATGTTAGTGGAAAGTCGAAGGTAAGAATTAAATATGGGGATTACGAAAAAATTATTGAACTTAATGAACCTCATATGGGTGTATATATCCCAAAAATGATTTGGAAAGAAATGTTTGATTTTTCAAAGGATTCCGTATTGCTAGTTTTATCAAATCTTAAGTATAATCCCAATGAATATATACGAGATTTTAATCAATATCTTAAAGAAAAAAATAAAGGAGAATATACTTATGAAAATAAATCCTAATCAATTAGACAGGGGTTATTTAAAATATAAAAGTGAATATGACAATGCAATATTGAAGACACTTGAATCTGGATGGTACATTTTAGGAAAAGAAGTTGAAAGTTTCGAGCATAAATTTAAACATTTTATAGGCTCTAACTACTGTGTTGGACTCAATTCTGGACTTGATGCTTTAATATTATCGTTTCGAGCGCTTAAAATTGGTGTTGGTGATGAGGTTATTGTTCCAGCAAATACATATATTGCTTCAATATTAGGAATAACAGAAAATGGAGCAACACCAATTCTTGTAGAACCAGATGAGTTTTATAACATTGATGCAACAAAAATAGAAAATGCCATAACAGTAAATACAAAAGCTATTTTAGTTGTCCATTTATATGGACAAGCTGCAAATATGAAAAAAATAAAAGATATAGCGACACTTCATAATTTATTTATTATTGAGGATTGTGCACAAAGTCATGGTGCAAAATTCAATGGAAAGACAACAGGAACATGGGGGGATATTGGTTGCTTCAGTTTTTATCCTACTAAAAATTTAGGTGCCTTTGGAGATGCAGGTTGTATAGTTACAGATAATTACGAAATATATAAACAAATCAAGCTTTTAAGGAATTATGGAAGCGAAATAAAATATGAAAATGAAATCCTAGGGATTAATTCACGTCTTGACGAGATACAAGCTTCAGTTCTCAACGTAAAATTAGGACATTATAGTGAACTCAGTAGCGAACGAATCTCATTAGCTAATCTATATTTGAACAAAATAAATAATAGTAAATTGATTTTACCTAAAATTAGAGAGTTTTCAGATGCTATTTGGCATCTGTTTGTTGTTCAAATTGAAAATAGAACTGAATTTCAAGAATACTTAATGAGACACGGAATAGGTACTCAAATACATTATCCAATACCACCTCATTTATCCAGAGCATACAACCATTTAGGATACAAAAAAGGTGATTTCCCAATAACTGAAAGTTTTGCTAATACTTTAGTCAGTTTACCGCTATACGACGGCATGACAGAGGAAGAAATTATGTATGTGATTAATACCATAAATAATTATTAAGGTTATTACATGAATAGAAAAAAATTATTCATTGAAAATATTTTTGCATATGGTTTTATTAATGGATTGAATAAGATTATTCCTTTTCTTTTGTTACCCGTTATTACTAGAATGCTTCCTAATGCATCGGATTTTGGAATATATAGTATGTTCACTACTATTGTTGGTTTTGGTACCCCATTAGCAGTTCTAGGTCTTTATGATGCAATGCTACGAGAGTATTTTGAAAAAGAAGACATGCAGTACAAGTATAATGTCACAACAACAACTCAAAGAATAATTATTTTTTCTTCGATTTCAATTGCTTCAATCATGTTGATTTTAAATAGAAGTTTATCTTCTTTATTTTTCGGAAATGTTCTTTATAGCAATCTAATAATGGTAGCTGGTATAGGAGTTTTATTAGGTGCACTATTAACTCCAATTCAAGCTCCAACTAGAATGCAAAACCAAAGAAAAGTATTTATTGCATCAGGTTTGATTTCCGCAGTTGTTACCTATGCGTTTGCTATCATCTTAATTTATTACGGACTTTCTTATTATAGTTTAATTTATTCAAGCATTCTTTCCACTCTTGCACTTTTAATGTTTTTTTGGGTTAGAAATAGTGTGTTTTTTACAAAAGGTAGATATGATAAAAAAATAGCAAAAGAACTTTTTAAAATTGGATTACCTCTTATTCCAACATTCTTAATATATTGGATCTATAATTCAATGGATAAGATAATGATAACAAACATGCTAGGAACATTAGATTTAGGTATCTACTCTATAGGATCGAAAATGGCACAAATTAGCTTGTTAGTTTATGCAAGTTTTGCAGGTGGATGGCAATATTTTGCTTTTTCAACTATGAAAGACAAGGATCAAGTTCAGCTTAATTCAAAAATATTTGAATACTTAGGTGCTCTTGCAATTTTGAGCTTTATTATTATTTACCCAGTTATTCCTCTTGTCTTTAAATTTTTATTCACTGGTGATTATGTTTCTGGTTATATTGTTATGCCATATTTGTTTTTATCTCCTCTTTTATTAATGCTTTTTCAGGTAGCTGGAAATCAATTTCTAGTAGTAAAAAAAAGTATTTTATCGACAATATCACTTTTTATTGGCGCAATCATAAATATAATCTTAAATTTAACGCTTATTAAATTAATCGGGATCGAAGGAGCAGCAATTGCTACACTTATTAGTTACTTAGTAACTTTGTTTATCGTTATTGTCATAAGTAAGAAAATGAAACTTATGATATATGGAAAAAGAATTATATCAGTTTTATTAATTTTACCAATTTACATTATTGTACAAAGGTTGGTATTTGTAGACAACACTATTTATCAATTTGGATTCATGTTAACTGTATTTTTAGTTTTTATGATTCTCTTTAGGTTTGAAATTAATCTTTTATTAAAAAAGATTAAGGGTAATAAATATAGAGTATGAAAAACTTTTTATACAAGAAAGAGAGGTCTTATAAATGAAAGGAATTATATTAGCTGGAGGTTCTGGAACTAGATTATATCCTTTAACTATGGTTACAAGTAAACAATTGCTTCCTGTTTACGATAAACCCATGATCTATTATCCATTATCAGTATTAATGCTTGCTGGAATTAAAGATATTTTGATTATTTCAACACCTAATGATTTACCTAATTTTAAACACTTGCTTGGCAATGGTTCAGAATTTGGAATTTCACTTCACTATGAAGAACAGCCATCACCTGATGGATTAGCTCAAGCTTTTTTGATTGGAGAGAAGTTCATTGGATCTGATAATGTTGCAATGATTCTGGGTGATAATATTTTTTACGGTAGTGGATTTACTACAATTCTGCAGGAAGCAGTAAGTAATTCTGAAAAAAATATAGCTACCATTTTTGGATATTATGTAAATGATCCTGAAAGGTTTGGAATTGTTGAATTCGATGAAAGAGGTAAAGTTATATCTGTTGAAGAGAAACCTTTGCAACCAAAATCAAATTATTGTATCACTGGTTTATATTTTTATGACAACAGAGTTGTAGAATTTGCTAAAAAAGTTAGACCATCTAAGCGTGGTGAACTAGAGATAACCGACCTGAATAGATTATATTTGGAAGACGAGAAATTAAGTGTTAAATTACTTGGTAGAGGTTTTGCTTGGCTCGACACTGGGACAGTGGACTCATTAATTGAAGCAGCTGAATTTGTGCAAATAATCGAGAAACGGCAAGGAATTAAAATTTCTGCTCCAGAAGAAATTGCATACAATAATAAATGGATTAATAAAGAAACACTTCTTAATTCAGCAAGCAAATATGGTAAGTCTCCATATGGAGAGCATTTAAGAAGAGTTGCAACATCGAAATTTAGATAATGAGGTCATATATGAAAATACTTAAAACAAATATTTCTGATTTACTAATACTTTCTCCAGATGTTTTTACTGATGAGAGAGGTTGGTTTTTAGAATCGTATAACAGTGAAATATTTTCAAAAAATAACTTAAAATATACTTTTGTTCAAGATAATCATTCATTTAGTAAAATAAAAGGAGTTTTAAGAGGTTTACATTTTCAAAACTACCCTAAAACACAAGCTAAACTAGTTAGATGTACTAAAGGTCGAATTTGGGATGTAGCAGTTGACTTAAGATTAAGTAGTAGCACTTATCTATCTTGGTTTGGTATTGAACTTTCTGAAAAAAATAAGCTCATGTTATTAATACCACATGGTTTTGCTCATGGATTTGTTACACTTGATGATGACTGTGAAATTCAATATAAAGTAGATAATTATTACGACAAACATTTAGATCGGTCCATTAAGTACGATGACCCTCAAATCAATATAAGTTGGCCAATTAAAGATTTAATACTATCAGAAAAAGACAAAAATGCACCATTTTTGAAAGATACGGATGTGATTTTTAGATGAAAATAGTGGTAACAGGAGTTAAAGGTCAGCTTGGTTATGATGTTGTTAGAGTACTAAAATCTCGAAACTATACAAACATCATAGGTATTGATATCGATGATTTAGATATAACTGACTCAAATGCTGTCAGAGAGTTTATGTCATTATGCAAACCAAATGTTATCATACATTGTGCTGCATATACAGCTGTAGATCAAGCACAAGATAGCAAAGAAGTTTGTATGAATGTGAATGTTAATGGAACTAGAAACTTGGTTAATGCTGCTGAAAATCATGATGCAAAGATTGTTTATGTCTCTACCGATTATGTTTTTGATGGTAAAAAAAGCGGGAGTTACGATGTCACAGATTTACCAAATCCCATATCTGTTTATGGTGAATCAAAATTTCTGGGTGAACTAGAAACACAAGAGTATCAGAAACACTTTATTGTTCGTATATCATGGGCTTTTGGAAAAAACGGAAGTAATTTTGTAAAAACAATGCTAAAACTTGGTAGAGAAAAAGAATTTATAAATGTCGTTTCAGACCAGATTGGTTCACCAACTTACACATATGATTTATCACATTTATTAGTCGATATGATTGAAACTGAAAAATATGGTACTTATCATGCATCAAATGAAGGTATGTGTACTTGGTTTGACTTTGCAAAAGAAATATTTAATATAGCAAGAATTGACATTGATGTTAACCCAATTTTAACTGAGCAATACATTACTAAAGCAAAAAGACCTATGAACTCATTAATGAATAAAAATAAGTTGGATGAATTAGGATTCAGTCGTCTTCCTAATTGGAAAGATGCACTTGTAAGATATCTAAAAGAAATCGAGGTTCTTTAAATGAAAATACTAGTTACTGGTGGAGCAGGTTTTATAGGTGGCAACTTTTGCCACTACATGGTTGATAAGTATCCTGACTATGATATTGTAGTTCTTGATGCACTTACTTATGCAGGAAATATGGAGACACTTAAACCAATCATTAACAAATCAAATTTTAAGTTTGTTAAAGGTGATATCACTGATAGACTGCTTGTCTATAAACTTTTTGAGACTGAATGTTTTAGTGTAGTGATAAACTTTGCTGCTGAGTCACATGTAGATAGATCTATTGAAAACCCGGAAGTTTTTCTTAAAACGAATATTTTAGGAACTCAAGTATTAATGGATGCATCTTTAAAGTTTGGGGTCAAAAGATATCACCAAGTTTCAACTGATGAGGTATATGGTGATTTGCCACTTGATAGAATAGATTTACTATTTACAGAGGAAACACCAATACATACTTCTAGTCCATATTCTGCATCAAAAGCATCAGCTGATTTGTTAGTCCAAGCTTATTACAGAACATTCGGATTACCTATGTCTATTTCTAGATGCTCTAATAATTACGGCCCTTATCATTTTCCAGAAAAACTAATTCCATTAATGATTAAAAATGCACTTGCTTATCAACCATTACCAGTTTATGGAAAAGGTGAAAACGTGAGAGATTGGTTGCATGTTTTTGATCATTGTACAGCCATTGATTTAATCATCCATAAAGGTAGAATTGGTGAAGTGTATAACATAGGTGGACATAATGAAAGAACAAACATTGAGGTTGTAAAAACAATTCTAAGGGAACTAAATAAGCCAGAAAGTTTGATTAAATACGTATCTGATAGAAAAGGCCATGATTTACGTTATGCAATAGATCCGTCAAAAATAGAACTACAACTAGGTTGGAAACCAAAATTCAACTTTGAATCTGGTATTTCGCAAACAATTACCTGGTATTTGAATAATCAAGAGTGGGTAAACAACATTATTAGTGGCGAATATCAAAGATTTATGGAATTCAATTATAAATAATTTATTATTATTTTAATAAAAACCAGCATTGTTATAAATCAAAAGAATCAAACTACTGACAAATAAAATTATGTTTGAATAAGTATTATGTTATATTTTCAGCTATATATAAGGAGTGAAATAGATGAAATTAGAAATAATTAGAATTAGCGAACTAGATCAGGATGAAAAAATGTCGGTGGATGCTTTTATTCTAGACAAAAATACAAATGGTGAATTTATTAATACTACTAAATATCTTGAGTATCATCCTGAAGATAGATTTCTTGATGAATCAATCATCATTAAAGATTCTGATTCAGGTAGTATAAAATGTGTAGTAATGGCTGCTAGTAATAATGAGAAAAAAAAATCAATAATTTCACATCCAGGAACTACTTTTTCTGGGTTAATAATTAATAGGAAAACAAAAATTAGTGAAATTGAGAATATGATTGATATGATAGAAGCTTACTATGGAAAGCAATATAATGAAATCACACTTAAATTAGTACCTACTTGCTATTGTAGCCAACCTAACGAAGAAATTATATATGCTTTAATGAAAAAAAAATACAGGTATGGATATACAGCATTAGTTAACATTGTTGATTTAACCTGTATAAAAAATGAATCCTATTTATTTGAATTGTATAATTCTAAACGACGGAATCAGGTAAAGAAACCAATAAAAAAGAATGAATTTGAGTTTCAAAGGTATGATTCTATTAATGAAGTGATTTGGATGAATATGAACCAGAATTTGGAGGAAAAGTTTAATTCAAAAACAACACATACTTATTTAGAAATAGTTAAGTTGCAAACTATGTTTCCCCAAAACATTGTTTCATACATAACTGCTACAAAAGAAGGAATATACGGTGCTTTTGCACTTGTTTACAAATTCAAAAACGTTTTTCACACACAGTATTTAGATATGAATTATAATATTAGCAGTGAATATCCCAATTTATATCTTATACATAATCTAATGAACATAGCGGTTAACGAAGGTTATAGATATTTTAGTTTTGGAGCTAGTACAGAGAATGGGGGAGAGTATTTAAATGAAACATTATTTAGCTATAAAAATGGCTATGGTGGTGGTGCAATATTATTACCAAAGTTTGTAAAGGAGATTTAATATATGTTTGCTTTAACAATAAACAATGAATTACAATTGAAATTACTTCTTGAAAAAGATGCTGAAGTATTCTTTAATTCTATCCAAAAAAACAGGGCATATTTAGAAAATTATATGCCGAGAATCAGTGAGAATCAGAGTATTTCAGATACAAAAATAGTAATAAATATTTTTATGAATCAATTAATACAAAATAATGGATTTAGAGTTGGAATTTATTATAATGATCAATTTGCTGGAATAATAGGTTTGAAATATATCGATTGGATAAATAAGAAAACTGAAATTATGTATTGGATAGATAAGGATTATACTGGAAAAGGTATAGCAACTAACTGCGTAAAAAAATTAATTGATATTAGTTTTGGCTATTACAATTTGAACAAGATTATTTTAGTTACTGCTGATAGTAATATTGCTTCTCAAAAAGTTGCAAAAAAATGTGGATTTAAGATCGAAGGTACACTGAGAGAAGATGAATTGTTGAATACTGGATTTGTTAACACATTGCAATTCAGCATTTTAAAAACTGACATTAAACAAAAGAGTTTATGATGAAATATATGATTTTTAGTAGGAGAATCAAGAGTAAGACTATATCCACTTATAATAATCACTAGCAAACAATTGTTGCTTGATTAAGACACCCAATTGATTTGTTATTAGATATACTTATTATTGTTGATTTATGGAAACTTAAGGTTAAGTATACAAAAAAAGTTAGTTCTCCTCTTATTTGAGATGTTAAGACACAGTTAAATATATGTATGAACAAATATACATTTTGTACTTTAGCTTCGTAAAATTGTAATTGTAATAAAACCAACTGATTTTCTGCAACATTAATATTTTAAGGATAAAGGTTCAACCTATGGTGATGCTATTTTTTACTTTCAGACAACAATTGCGACAGAACTATGAGAGCTCAATTGATTGAAAAAACTGTAATTTAATTGTCTATCAAAAAGATACTTTATGTTTATCTAATACGAGTGTAACTCATGCAAGATAACCGACAGTCATACCTTAAATGTCAAGGCAAACTTTTTACCATCTGTGGGTGGTAAAATAATTGGAAATTTTTAGATAGATAACTAAGCCAATAAGTGTATCAACAGAAGGCAAAAGTGAGCAATTAAAAAAAGTGTCTTTTTTGAGAATTTCATAAGGATGACACAGGAAAGACAGTCCCACTGTATGACTTTCATAACAACAGACAGTCACCGGTTCAAGGTCAAGGCATGGAGTCGAGGGGATTTAAACTTTTGATAAATTTGGCTTGACTTATGCTCTTAGTTGAGATGCTAAAGGCTGTTTCAACATACGAAAAAAAACCTCAAAAAAGACAGTTCATTGTGTAGGGTCAATACGCGAAATTTATATTCAAAGTGAAGGGTTTCAGCGAAAACGACAGTTGTTTCACTAGGACTGCGACATATTCTATAATTATTACAAAATAACATATGAAAATCTTACTTTAAAAAAGTAAGATTTTCCTTTTATTCTTATCGATAAAGCATATAAATAACATCATAAATAACCTATGCTATAATAAATTAAAAAATAGAGGTGTTTAAATGAAACGTGTATTTTTAATTTTTCTAATGATTCTAAGTATTTCAATCTTATCAGCTTGTAACAACGAAACTAATAATTCTACTGAACAAGAAATCATAACAGATAATGAAAATATAACTGATACAGAAAATGATGCTAGTGAACTTATGTCTTTTACATTAGAAGAACTTTCACAATTTGATGGGCGTGATGGCCGTAAGGCTTATATTGCTGTTAACGATAACGTGTATGATGTATCTAATTCAAGCATGTGGCCGAATGGGTTACATCAAAACCAACATCAAGCAGGACAAGATTTAAGTGACATCATCAATAGTTCACCACATGGCATAAGCGTATTAGCTAATATTCCTCTTATTGGTTACTTAGTAGAGGAGTAGAACAAGTATGTTAAGTTATTTAAGCATTATTTTAATTCTTATTTTAGGATTTATATTTTTCACATATGGAAAGACCATTCATAAGAATGAATATAAGCTCTATATATTCTTTTTACTTCTAAGTGGCATATTTACATTACTGATTCTATTTAATATTGATGTTAGATCACTTATAGGAATATATGAAGTTTTTTATACAGGTCATCTAAGCTTTGCTTTATTTACTCTTGTGATGATGGGCGGAGCGTTTCCTAAACGCTCTGCTGTCAAGATTAAAATTTTGCGAGTAAGAAGAGAAATGGCTATATTAGGTTTTATAACGATTATTCCACATGCTGTTCTCAGGTTAGATTTAGCACTTAATGGTTTTAATACAACAGGACTTATTGCGTTTTTAATTATAATTCCTTTAGTTATAATTTCTCTACCTATCATAAGAAGAAAAATGAAACAGTCTACTTGGAAGAAAGTTCACTATTTAGCTTACTTAGTTTATGTTTTGTTATATCTTCATTTAATATTTGATATATTTATAACTCGTACTATTTTTAATGTTCAAGTAAAAAGTTCGGGTTGGATATATTTAATTATTTTTATTATTTATGTTTTGATGAAAGCTTATGTCATCATCACCGAAAAAAAGAGATTAGCTCTTAAATAATATATTATCAATAAAAGATTTATGAATGTAAGTTCTTAAAAATAGGCTTGCTTATAAAAAATTAGTTTGATATAATACATTTAATATATGCGTATAAAGCTTGGATATGGCAAGCAGTTTCTACCTTAAACCTTAAATTTAAGACTACGCAAAAAGACCCATATGGTTTTTTTGCTATACGCAAAAAAATCATATTTTTTTTAGGAGAGTAAAATGAAAAAAGGATTAACGTTTGATGATGTATTGATTCTTCCTGGAGAATCTAATGTTTTACCAAGTGAAGTTGATATTCGTTCAACTTTAGTAAAGGGTATTATTATAAATATTCCTATTTTATCTGCTGCTATGGATACTGTTACAGAGGCGAAACTAGCAATCGCGATTGCTAGAGAAGGTGGTATTGGTTTTATTCATAAGAATATGAGTATTAGCGAACAAGCCAAACAAATTGATTATGTTAAAAGAAGTGAGTCAGGGATGATTAAAAATCCAGTGACTTTAAAGTCTTATAACACTTTATGTGATGCTGAACATATCATGTCGACTTATAAGATATCTGGTATACCAATCATTGATGATGAAGGTAGACTAAAAGGGATTGTGACTAATAGAGATTTAAGATATCGAAAATTAGATGATACTTTAATTGAGAAAGTAATGACTAAAGAAAATTTAATTACAGCACCTACTAATACAACACTTGATGGGGCTAAAGAAATTTTAATGAAACATCGATTAGAAAAACTATTAATTGTCGATGATTCAATGACTTTAAGAGGTTTAATCACCTCTAAAGACATTGATAATATCTTAGCTTATCCAAATGCTGCTAAAGATTCGCATGGACGCCTTTTATGTGGTGCAGCAGTTGGTGTTTCTGATGATGTCTTAACAAGAGTTCAAGCATTAGTAGAAGCGGGTGTAGATATCATCACTGTTGATAGTGCCCATGGGCACTCAAAAGGTGTGATCGATACAGTAAAATCAATTAAACAACATTATCCTGATCTTAAATTAATTGCAGGTAACATCGTCACTAAAGAAGCTGCACTCGCCTTAAAAACTGCTGGAGCTGATGGTGTTAAAGTTGGTGTCGGACCAGGTTCTATTTGTACAACAAGAGTAGTTGCTGGTATCGGTTGTCCACAAATCAGCGCAATCCAAGATGTGAGTGAAGCACTTAAAGGTACTGATATTACGATTATTGCTGATGGTGGTATTAAATATAGTGGTGATATCACTAAAGCGCTAGCTGCAGGAGCTGATACTGTCATGCTAGGTTCTTTATTAGCAGGCACTAAAGAAAGTCCTGGAGAAGAAATCATCTATCAAGGTAGAGCATATAAGACATATGTTGGTATGGGATCACTAGCTGCAATGCATAGAGGCTCAAGTGACAGATATTTCCAAAAAGGTAATGGAGATGTAAAAAAACTTGTACCTGAAGGTATTGAAGGACGAGTGCCTTATCGTGGTGATGTTGGAGATGTCTTATATCAATTATGTGGAGGTCTTCGTTCAGGCATGGGATATGTTGGAGCGAAAGACATAAAAGAATTAAAAGAAAAATCTACATTTATTGAAATATCAGCTCAAGGCTTAAAAGAAAGTCATCCACATGATGTATCAATTACTAGAGCGGCACCAAATTATGCAGGAGATCATTCATGGACAAAATAATCATCATCGATTACGGCTCACAATATAATATGTTAATCTCAAGAAGAATTCGTGAGATGAAGGTCTATTCCTTAGTTGTTCCATATCATAGCGATATACAAATAACAGATGATGTTAAAGGAATCATTTTATCTGGTGGACCTGCATCAGTTTATGATCTTTTGTCACCAGAGTTAAATCAAAAGATATTAACATATGGTTTACCTGTATTAGGCATTTGTTACGGGATGCAATTATTAGTTCAAGCATTTAAAGGAAAAGTGTCTAAAGGCGTAATAAGAGAATATGGTAAAAATAAAATTGAGAATCTGATTTATGGTCAATTAAATCAAGGTATGTCGAAGACTTCAACTGTCTGGATGTCTCATTCAGACCAAACAGAAATCATGCCAGAAGGTTTTCATACGCTTGCAACTTCTAATAATTCTATTGCGATGATTGAAAATACTGAGAAAAATATCTATGGTGTTCAATTTCATCCTGAAGTGACGCATACAGATGAAGGTCGTCTACTTTTGGAAAACTTTGTGTTTAATATATGTAAAACGACACCTAATTGGAATGTTGAAGATTTTATATCTACAAAGATCCAAAAGATTAAAGAAGAAGTCAAAGATGAATCTGTCATCTTAGGCTTATCTGGTGGTGTTGATTCCACTGTTAGTGCTGCCTTATTATCCTTAGCGATTAAAGACAAGTTAACTGCAATATTTGTTGATACAGGTCAACTAAGAAAACATGAAGCATTAGAAGTCCTAAAAGGCTATGGTATCTTTAAAGATATGAACATTATTAAAGTAGACGCGAAAGATCAATTTTACGATGCATTAAAAGGCATCACTGATCCAGAAGAAAAAAGAAAGATTATAGGTCGAGTATTTTTTGAAGTTTTTGAGAATGAAAAGTCTAAACATCAAGATGCGACTTTTCTCGCTCAAGGGACAATCTATCCTGATGTAATCGAATCAATATCTGTATCAGGACCATCACATACCATTAAGAGTCATCATAATGTAGGTGGACTACCTAAACAATCGACATTTAAAATCTTAGAGCCCTTAAGAGAGCTTTTTAAAGATGAAGTAAGAGAAGTTGGTATATCATTAGGCCTAGATAGACAAATGGTCTATAGACATCCTTTTCCTGGCCCTGGGCTAGGGATAAGAATTATTGGAGAAGTAACAAAACAACAAGTTGCTATTTTACAAGAAGCAGATCATATATTCATTGATGAACTTAGAAAACATGATTTATATGATCAAGTATCTCAAGCGTTCGTTGTTTTACTTCCTGTAAAAACAGTTGGCGTGATGGGAGATCAAAGAACATATGAACAAGTTGCATGTATTAGATCTGTTAACAGTACAGATTTTATGACTGCAGATGTTTCTAGATTACCTTATGATTTTCTAGATATCGTCTCAACAAGAATCGTTAATGAAGTTAAAGGTATCAATAGAGTCACATATGATATTACATCAAAACCACCAGGAACGATAGAATGGGAGTAAAGCATTTGTAAAAAAAATCTTTTGAAATCGTTTACTTATATCAAACATGAATGTATCATGATATACTAATTTTAGGTGATAAAAACATGAACATCATGCATTTACGATACGTTTGCGAAATCGCAAAAACAAATTCCATATCTCAAGCTGCAGAAAATCTTTTTATGTCGCAACCAAACCTTAGTAGAGCGATTAAAGAACTTGAATCATCTTTAAATATAGAGATTTTTGTAAGAAGCTCAAAAGGGATGAAACTCACACCCAAAGGTGAAGAGTTTATCCAATATGCTTATCGCATTTTAAATGAAGTAGATGAAATCGAAAACTTGTATGCATCAAATCATAATGATCAAATAAAATTTTCGATATCTGTACCTAGATCAAGCTATATTGCAAAATCATTTACAGAGTTTGCTAGAAAACTTCAAGTCAAGTGTAAATGCGAACTCTATTACAAAGAAACAAACGCATTAAGAGCGATTAAAAACATTCTTACTTCGCATTATAATTTAGGTATCATTAGATATCAAAGTAAGTTTGAACCTTATTTTAACCTTATGTTAAAAGACAAAGAACTAGAATCTGAAGTCGTTTGTGAGTTTAAACCGGTTGTGGTTATGTCTAAGCATCATGTGCTTGCACAAAAAGAAATCATTTATACAAAAGATCTAAACAATTTTGTAGAGATTGCTCACGCAGATCCTTATGTACCTGATCTACCAATGACAGAAGTTAAAAAGATGGAACTACCAGATGCAATTCAACAAAGAATATTTGTTTTTGAAAGAGCATCTCAATTCACTTTACTAGAAACGACACATTCAACTTTTATGTGGGTCTCAAGAGTTCCAAAAGAACTCTTAGATAAACATGATTTAATCGAAAAAACGATTGTGGATTGCGATAAGATTTATAAAGATGTCTTAATCTTTAAAAAGAACTATAAACTTACAGATATTGATCAACTATTCTTAACAGAATTAGTCACTCAAAAAAGATGCTACATTTACTAAACTAACTTATGTTAGTTTTTTTTATGCTTATATATCGATAAAGATATATCGATATATCAAATACGCATTTCAAATTAAAAATTTGTTTTGGTAAGATGAAAGTGTGAGGTGATTTTTAATGTTGCAAAACGGAAATTACGAAGCGATTCTTGGTAGAATACCAACCTATATAGCTTTTTTAGAAAACTATAAAGATATTTATATATCTGCAACAATTATTGCTAATGAGCTTAACTATGGTGAAGTGATGGTTAGAAAAGATTTAGCAAAGATTAGCGTTGGTGGAAGACCAAAAATAGGCTATACCGTAGAAAAACTATTAAATGATTTAAAAACATATATGGGTTATCATCATGAGACTCGTGCAGTCATTGTAGGCATGGGAAGATTAGGAGAAGCGCTTTATCACTACAAAGGATTTAAACCTTATCATATCAAAGTGGTTGCTGCTTTTGATATGCATAACAAATATGATCATATGGATCAATTTGAATCGATATGTAAATCGAATCAAATTGATATTGGTATTATCACGGTTCCAAAAGAGCATGCGCAAGCGGTTTGTGATTTGATGATTAAAAATCAAATTAAAGCGATTTGGAATTTTGCTCCAGTGGTTTTAGATGTACCTAAGCATATTATTGTTCAAAATGAAAATATGGCGAATTCTCTAGCCATATTAACAAAACTTACCAATGATCGGTGGCATGAATCATGAACATGGAAAAAATAATCGGATTAAGAAATGATAAGACTGTATATAAAGATGGCAAAAAAGTTATCAAAGTTTTTAATAACAATTATTCTAAAGCTCAAGTACTAAATGAAGCTTTAAATCAAGCAAGAGTAGAAGAAACTAATTTATGTGTACCTAAATTATTAGAGGTCAGCAAAAAAGATAACAATTGGGTGATGATCTATGAGTATATTGAAGGAAAAACATTAGAACAAATGATGATGCAAGATAAAGATCAATTTGATCATTATCTTGAAATCTTCGTTAATCTTCAATTAGAAGTTCATAGTCATCATCATCTTTTACTTAATAAGCAAAAAGATCGACTCATAGAAAAGATTGGAAAAACTGACCTTTTAGCAACCACTAGATACGAACTTCAAAGAAAACTAGAATCGATGCGTATGCATAAAAAGCTTTGCCATGGGGATTTTAATCCCTCTAATATCATTATTGATCATCAAGGTGCATATTATATCATTGATTGGGCACATGCAAGCATTGGAAATGCATCAGCAGATGCATCAGCAACCTACTTAGACTTTCTATTAAATGGAGATCAACAAACAGCTGATCATTATCTTGATCTTTATTGTCAAAAGACAAATACTGCAAAAGACTATGTAAAATCTTGGTTGCCTATTGTTGCTGCTGCACGATTATTAAAAGCTAGAAAAAATGAAAAAGATGATTTGTTAAAAATCATAGATTTAAGAAATGATTTATAGGAGATAACTTATATGAAAATTAATGTATGCATAGGTAGTTCATGTCATTTAAAAGGATCAAGACAAGTAGTAACTTCACTACAAAACTTAGTTAAAACACATGAGCTTGAAGATTCAATTAATTTGTGTGGAAAGTTTTGTATGGGCAATTGTCAAAAAGGTGTTAGTGTTGAGTATGCTGGACATTTTATATCCATGAATGAAGAGAATGTAGAAGATAAATTTAAAAACGAGATTCTAACCAAAATAAAGTGAGGTAAGCTATGAGTGAAATTATTGCTCTAAATCGCAATCAGTGTAAAAACTGTTATAAATGCATTAGAAATTGTCCTGTTAAATCGATTAAGTTTTCAGGCAATCAAGCAAGTGTTGTTAAAAATGAATGCATATTATGCGGAAATTGCTATGTAGTATGTCCTCAAAATGCTAAAGAAATAGTAAGTGATTTAGAAAAAACAAAAGTGTTGTTACAACAAAATGAGGAAGTCATTGTTTCACTGGCACCATCTTTTGTTGCTAATTATGATGGTGCTGGTATAAAAACCATGAAAAAAGCACTTATGAAACTAGGCTTTTTTGATTGTGAAGAAACAGCAATAGGCGCATCACTGATTAAAACTGAATATGAAGATTATCTAGATCAAAAAAAGCCTACGCTTATGATTACTTCTGCATGTCATTCGGTTAATTTATTGATCCAAAAATATTATCCTCATCTACTTCGTTTTTTAGCACCGATGATTTCACCGATGCAAGCACATGCGCTTGATATCAAGCGCAGATATGAAGATGCTAAGGTTGTTTTTATTGGTCCTTGTATCGCAAAAAAAGATGAAGCAGATTATTATAAAGGTTATGTTGATGCTGTTTTAACTTTTGAAGAATTAAGTATGTTATTAGAATATGAAAATATTAGTCTAGATATTGAAAAAGAAGATACAGATCAATATAAATCAAGATTTTTTCCAACGACAGGCGGTATCATCAAATCTTTATCAAGAAGAAATGAAAACTATCATTATATTGCAGTAGATGGTGTTGAAAACTGTATCAATGTTTTAGAAGATATATCTAAAGGAAATTTAAAGGATTGTTTTATTGAGATGTCTAGTTGTGTCGGTAGTTGTATTAATGGACCGATTATGGAAAAGTTTCATAAAACACCTTTAAGAGATTATTTAAAAGTCATTTCATATGGTGGTAAAAAAGAATTAGCAATTACTAGACTCAATCAAGAAGATTATCATAAAACATTTGAATCCATTAAAAAGAAAAACGAATATCCATCAAAAGAGACAATTGATCAGATTATGAAACAAATGGGTAAAACTAGTAAACAAGATGAACTTAATTGTGGATCATGTGGCTATAATACATGTAAGGAAAAAGCGATTGCAATTTTCCAAGGTAAAGCTAATATATCGATGTGTCTACCATTTTTAAAAGAAAAAGCAGAAAGTTTTTATAATAACATCTTAGATCATGCACCTAGTGGCATCATTGTTTTAAATGAAAACTTAGAGATTCAGCAAATTAATGATGCAGCAAGAAAAATCATTAACTTAAAATCGATGCATGATATTTTAGGAGAAAAGGTTATTAAGATATTTGATGAAGAACCTTTTAAAAAAGTACTTAGTCAAAAAACAAGCATTTTTAATCGAAAAAGATATTTAGCTGAATATCAAAAACATATTGAAGAATCAATCATTTATGATAGAAACTATCATATCATTATGTATTTGATGAATGATATCACTGAAAGTTACAATCAAAATCAAATCAAAGAAATCAATAAAAAACAAACGATAGAAGTTACAAATCAAGTTGTAGAAAAACAAATGCGAATTGTCCAAGAGATTGCGTCTTTATTAGGAGAAACAGCAGCTGAAACTAAAATTGCTTTAACAAAACTTAAGGAGCAAATCGAGCATGAATGATTTATTTTTAGATGCTGGATATGCATCTATCTGTAAACATAATGAAACATTATGCGGAGACCACATCGAGGAAGTTAAAGATGATGAAAATCAAATCTATGTATTAGCTGATGGCTTAGGAAGTGGTGTTAAAGCATCTATTTTAGCAACACTAACATCTAAAATCGTTTCAACGATGATTTCTAGAGGCATGAGCCTCGTTGATTGTGTTGAAACGATTGCATATACTCTACCTACTTGCAAGGTCAGAAATATCGCATATTCAACGTTTACTTTAATGAGGTTTATCCATCAAGATGAAGTTGAAATTGTTCAATATGATAATCCATCAGTTATACTCATTAGAAATCAAGAGCATTATGAGTTTTATAAAACAGAAATGATGGTCGCAAACAAAAAAATATTTCATTCTAGATTAAAACTTCAAGTTGGTGATTGTTTTGTAGCAATGAGTGATGGATGTGTTCATGCAGGTGTAGGCACAAAGTTAAACTTTGGTTGGCAAAGAGAAAATATTATTACCTATATTAAAAAATATAATCATAATCACTTAAACGCAAAAACATTAGTTAACTTAATGATGAATAAATGTAGACGACTATATGATGATAAGCCAGGTGATGATGCAACCTGTCTTATTGTAAGAGTTATTAAAAGAGAACCTTTAAATTTATGTATTGGTCCACCAAAAAATCGTTTTGATAATGATCAAATGTTTTCTTTATTTTTTTCTAAGAAAGGCAAGAAGATTGTTTGTGGGGGGACTACTAGTCAACTAGTAGCAAGATACTTAAAAAAACCTATAAAAGTTAATCTTGATTATATAGATCCCAATATGCCACCAACAGCATTTATTGAAGGCGTTGATTTGGTAACAGAAGGTGTCATAACGATTAATCAAGTACTAATTAATGCAAAAGACTTTTTAAATGAGAATAAGTTATATGATCAATGGATTGTTCAAAAAGATGGTGCATCATTAGTTTCAAGATTGCTTTTTGAAAAAGCAACAGATATTAATTTTTATGTAGGTAGAGCGATTAATCCAGCACATCAAAATCCTGATCTACCGATTAATTTTAGTATTAAGATGCAATTGATTGATGAGTTAAGTACTTGTTTAAAAAAGATGGGCAAACATATAAAAGTCAGTTATTTTTAGGAGTAGTTTATGAGAAAATTTGATACACAAGTACAATATATTAAATACAAAGTTTTAACAGAAGTTTCAAAACAAGCATTTAATGATTCATTATATGAAAATATGCTTGATATACCTAAACTGATCAATCCAACAAAAAAACCAATCTCAAGATGTTGTATATATAAAGAACGGGCTATTTTAACAGAAAGAGTTAAATTAGCTATTGGTGGAGATTCTAAGAATGAAAATATTGTTGAAGTCATTGATATCGCATGTGATGAATGTCCTGTTGGAGGTTATGAAGTAACTAATGCATGTAGAGGATGTTTAGCACATAGATGTTCATCAGTATGTCCAAAAAATGCAATTTCTTTTGATCAACATAAGCGTGCAATCATTGATAAGAGTAAGTGTATAGATTGTGGACTGTGTGCTAAAGTGTGTCCATATCATGCCATTTCAAATCAAAAAAGACCATGTGTGAATGCATGTAAAGTAGATGCCATTTCTATGGATGAAAACAAGGTTGCAGTCATCGATAATCAAAAATGTATTGGTTGTGGTGCATGTGTCTATCAATGCCCGTTTGGAGCAGTGATGGACAAATCATATATTTTAAATGTAATTGATCTCATTAAAAAAAGCAATCACAATCAAAAATATAAAGTCTATGCAATTGTTGCGCCTTCGATTGCAAGTCAGTTTACCTATGCCAGTTTAGGTCAAGTGGTGAGTGCCATTAAGGATATTGGCTTTCATAGTGTAGTAGAAGCAGCGCTAGGTGCGGATATGGTTGCAGACTTAGAGACCAAAGAACTTCTTGAAAAAGGATTTTTAACAAGCTCATGTTGTCCTGCATTTACATCTTATATTAAAAAAGCTCATCCCGAGCTTGTCAAACATGTATCCCATAATTTATCACCGATGGCATACTTAGCTAAATACATAAAAGAAAGAGACACTTTAGCTAAAGTAGTTTTTATTGGACCTTGTATTGCAAAAAAACAAGAAGCACAATTAGATCATGTAAAAGCATATGTCGATTGCGTCATTACTTTTGAAGAACTGCAAGCTCTACTAGATAGTAAAGGTATCGAAGTTGAAAAATTAGAAGAAGCACCTTTAGATAATGCTTCATATTATGGACGCATATTTGCAAGGTCTGGTGGTTTAAGTGAAGCAGTTATGCAATCACTAAAAGAAAACAATGTTACAGACTTTGAGTTAAATCCAGTAATATGCGATGGCATAGAAGAATGTAAGAAAGCATTGTTTAAAGTTTCAAAAAATATTAATATAGGAAACTTTATCGAAGGTATGGCGTGTATGGGAGGATGTATTGGTGGACCAGGATCATTAAGCCATGGACCAAAAGATAAGATGCAAGTCGATAAATATGGAAAAATGGCATTAGAAAAGACGATTAAAGATGCGATAAGTCAATTGACATAAGGTTTTATACAAGCAAGTCTAAAGGGCAGAAACTAATTTAATTTCTGCCCTTTGATTTAGATGATGATGTTTTTATAATGAATCGTAATCACTTCTTTTTCATCATATGTTTCATGAAATGCTTTGGTTTCATAATGTGTCATAAATAGTTCGTGAGGCAGTGCTTCCTTTTTTATGAGATAAACACTTTTATATTTTTGATCTTCAAATTCAGTAAATGCTTTAGCAACTTCTAATGAGTCTGTATAAGATAAAAAAGTTCTATCTATCTTTTTAAAGTCTATTTCGCTACTCATGCCTCGATATATGGTCAATGGCTTTTGAAATAACACTTTCATTAATGCAAGTCTTGTAATTAAATATGATTTTAGCATATTTTGATCAAAGGGTGTTGTTCTTAGTATGGTTCCTTTATATGGTTTTAACCCTATTTTCGCAAGCATAATCGCAATCGCTTTTGCAAGTTCACCAGAATTTGGATTGATCACCATTTGTTTGGATATTTGTGACTCTATTAAATCTAGATGATGCTTTTTCATATAAGATATGGTGATTTCTTGTAGTTTACTTGATTGCTCTAGAAATGGAGGAAAGAAATTCATCTTTTTAAAATAAGCTTCAATTTCTTTTTGATGCTCAGATATCTTTACTAATGTATCTTGTTTATCTTTTTTGTTTGGTTTGATTGTGAGTTTTTTATGATATGTTTTTATGTTTTCTTTTAAGATTTTCAGACTATCTTTTGGTAATATAAGACTGTTTTGTTCAAATTGAAAACTTTGAATATTGTTTGCATATAAAGTCCATGTTTTGCCTTTATCTTCATAATCACCAATTAAAAAAGTAAACATGGCTTTATCAATGTCTACGCTTTTTATAGTTCCAGGCGTTCTTCGACCATCTAGTAATCTGCATTTATTATTTTCAACAAGATAGGAGATGTCTCCTTTTACAAACTTATCATCAGATCTTTGGTCTTTGTTTTGCATATGAATAGACATAAAATCACTCCTTAATGTGTTACTTCTATGTTAAGTAATAAAATCACTTTTGTCAATTAAAAATATACTTTATATGAAGAAATGATTAGAATCTATTAGTTTAAATCATGAGTTATAAACAAATTAAAAACGCCTACTTATCATTTTAAGTAGGCGCTTTATTTAAAAGTTATGTAAAATAGATGGTGGCTAAATAGTAGCTGTCCAAATGATGGTGGCGTACCACCATGTTTTTTAAAGCGTTTTTTTGAATATAAAAAGAAGACCTC